>CALMBE010000103.1 GCA_937860165.1 uncultured Planctomycetaceae bacterium | reverse complement strand
ACTACCAGCGCATCAATAAGAAGCACGGCGATCTCCCCGTTGCGATAGAACTGGACGTCCACGACCTGGTCGATGCAAGCCGCGAGGTGTTGAAAAAGATTTTTTTGGTTGCAACCTTGAAAGTGTTGGTCCATGTCGGCCAAAAGTACGAGCTGCCTTACGAGAAGTTTGCCGAGATGTTGCAGCAACATACTGAAACGCGGGAGTCTGAGAGATCCTGAATGGTGCCAAGTCATACCCATGGCGAGGGGCAAAAAATAAGCTCCCCATGAGCCAGGGCCCGTGGTAGAATGGGGTAGGCGATCACTTTTTTCCTATTTCGACTGCTAAGCAGAACAACCATGTCACTCCGCACTTTTGAAACCATTGTCGATATCGAAGAAGACCGGCGATTGGTTGTGCAATTGCCCGCAGACGTGGCAGTTGGAAAACATCGTGTTGTGACCGTGCTCGACGAATCCACGGAAGTCGTTAACGGCCAGCGCGAGTCTTGGAAGTTTCCCGTGATGGAAGGGACCACTTGGCCAACAGGGTTAACGTGGCGGCGCGAGGATTTGTATGCCGATTGATCCCAGGCCTATTTTGATCGACTCGAATATCCTAGTTTTTGCCAGCATACCAAGTAGTGCGTTTCATGCCGGGGCCTTGGTGGTTCTGGATCGGCTCGACGAGGAAAATGCTCCTGCGTGGATCAGTACGCAAGTGGTCCGAGAATACTTGGTCCACATGACTCGCCCCGATGTCTTGGGGTCACGAACGCTTGCCGATTTGCTCGAACAGATCGAAAAACTTGCCGCACATTTCACCGTGGCAGGTGACACTCCCGAGGTAAGTCGAACTCTGCGGGGATTAATTGGCCAATATGGAGTGCATGGAAAGCAAGTACACGATACCAATGTGGTAGCCACATGTTTGAGCTATGGGATTCCCCGTCTGTTGACACACAATGTCGCTGATTTTCAGCGGTTCGCTTCAGAGATTGAGATAGAAACGCTTTGACTGTGTCGTCGAGCACCGGGAGTACGATGCGTTTGGTGCCATCGATGCAGCGTTCGACCAATCCGGCAATTCGGTCCCCGCGACCGCACTCAAGACCCCCATCGGGTTCACGGGTCAAGTCCTGGACGCCCAAACGGGCCTCTCCTACCATGCCGCCCGCTGATACGACCCCGGCACCGGCCGGTTCACGAGCGAAGACCCCATCGGCGAAGGGGCGAATCATTATCGCTACGCGGGTAATGACCCGATTAACTTTTACGATCCGACTGGTTTGA
>CALMBE010000102.1 GCA_937860165.1 uncultured Planctomycetaceae bacterium | reverse complement strand
CGTGGGAGTGTTGCTGCGGAGAAGGTGGTTAGGGATCAAGAAGAGAGGGGAACACTAATTACCACTAATCCTCGCTAATCTGAATTAGTGCCAATTAGCGTCGATTAGTGTTCTTCTTCTTCTTACGCAAAAACAGAGAGAAAGCTTGGAACACTAATTACCACTAATCTTCGCTAAACCAGATTTGTGTCGATTAGTGTTCCTTTCCCTCCGAATGCAGGTCCGTGAGTATGAACCTTTTCCACTGGAGCTCACCTTTCTTGCCGAAATTGAGCAAGTACCCCACTTGCTGCCGGGCGACTCGCATGTAGTTAAAAAGCTGAGCCTCATGATCCGCCACTAGCTCTGAGATTGCCTTGAGTTCCACGACTATGGCATCATAGACTACGAGGTCTGGCCGGTAATGTGTGTCGAGCAGGTGGTCCTTGTAAAACACTTTCAATTCACGTTTGGATTGATACGGAATCCCGTGCAATGAGAGTTCGATCTCCAGGCTTTGCTGGTAGATCTCCTCGGCCATCCCATAGCCTAGTTGATTGTAGACCTCGAACGCCGCGCCCATGAGCCGATAGCCCTCGTCTTCAAACATCATTGCATCTACCAGGGGTCAGGAGTTATGGAACACTAATTTACACTAATCAACGCTCATGAAAAGATTAGCGAAGATTAGAGTCGATTAGTGTTCCCAAAATTCAATTCATGCAGTTCTGCTTGGCCAGAATCGGTAAAGTGAACATTCGACAGCCTTACCGAGCGCGCCTGGCCCGGCGACTACTCGGCGTTCCTGTGTACTGGCGCCATGAGGTTTTCAGGAAACCACCGTTTCTGGTGACGGTTGTGTCCAGGCGGGGAACTCCGCACGCCTCGAAAACTGCTTGCTAGCGTCTGAGCAAATTCGCCATTCCACGCGAACCGCAGGCCGCGCCCCTTGTCGTGCCCTCCGTTTCGCTTGATCGGGAATCAGCACCCGCCTTGACCGTACGACCTCCAGTTCCTACTCTACCGGCCACTTTTCTCTGCCATTCTCCGTTTTTTAATGATCGGGTTGCACACATGCGAGCCCTGTTTGCAGATATTCACTGTCATCTCCTCCCCAGCATTGATGATGGTGCGACCGACCTAGAAACTTCCTTGGCGATGGCTGAAATGGCAGTTGCCGACGGAATCCACACGATTGTAGTTACTCCGCACCAACTAGGAAGCTTTGGCCACAATACGGGCGACCAAATCCGTGGGCTGACGCAAGAGCTTCAGCAGATCCTGGACTCGGAAGGGATTCCCCTGGAGATTCTCCCAGGGGCCGATGTCCGCATCGAAGAAGGAATGATCGAGAAACTGGTTAGTGGCGAGGTTCTCACGCTCGGCGACCATCGGCGGCATGTGCTCTTGGAACTGCCGCATGAAATGTATTTTCCCCTGGACAATCTCCTGACCGAGCTAGACCGCAAGGGAATTATCGGCATCCTCTCGCATCCGGAACGCAATGCAGGACTCCTCCGTGATCCGCACTTGCTGCTGCCTTTGGTTGATCGGGGCTGCCTGATGCAAGTCACGGCCGGCAGCCTGATGGGAACCTTCGGTTCGCGCAGCCAAGAGCTAGCCGAGTGGATGCTCGAGCAGGGCCTGGTTCACTTCATTGCCACCGATGCGCATGGCGTGAAATCGCGACGCCCCCTGATGCAGCGCGCCTACGAACGAGTTGCAGAAATCTTGGACGATGCCACCGCTGGAGATTTGTGCTCGATCAATCCCGAATTGGTTGCGCGCGGAAAACAAGTGGCAGGTGGTGTGCGATCCAAACCTCGCCGCGGCTGGGCCGGATTCTTCTCGACGAAAAAGGTAGGTTGATGCCGAATTTTTCGCGGCGAACGATGTTGGCCATGTGCGGGTCCGCGCTATTGGGTCGCACACTGACTCTCGACTCCGTTGGCCAAGCTGCGGGATGGTGGCAGGATGATCGCAGTCACGGGCCGTTTGAATTCCATGCCACGTTTCCCTTGCAAGAATTGACGCCGTTGTTCCAGGAGCTTTCTGCTTTGGAATTGGAGTTGCAAAGGACTTTGGCAGTCCCCCCTTCGCAGAAAAAAATCGAAGTCCTCCTGCTGAACGACCAACGCACCCACAAGCAATTGCTCGCTCAACAGTTTCCCCAGGTTCCCTATCGCAGGGCGCTGTACGTGCAACGAGGTGGTCAAGGCTCGGTCTTTGCCTACCGAAACCCTGACTTGTCGGTGGATTTGCGACACGAATGTACCCACGCCCTGCTGCATGCCAGTTTGCCGATGGTGCCGCTATGGCTCGATGAGGGTTTGGCGGAGTATTTCGAGATGGCTGCTCCGCTACGGGCCTTCGACAATCCCCACGCCGGCAAGCTTCGCTGGGAAATGCGATTGGGAATGATTCGCGGACTCACTACCTTGGAAGCTTGTAGCGATTTAACGGAAATGGGACCCGTCGAGTACCGTTTCGCTTGGGCCTGGGTCCATTTCATGTTGCACGGGCCGCTCCCAGCCCATCGAGAACTTGTGCATTTTCTCGCCGATATCCGTCGGGAAAATCCACCGGGCCTGCTTTCTCGCCGGCTCGAACTGGCTCTGCCGAATCTGGAGAGCCAATTTGTCGAGCACTTTCGCAACTGGTCGCGGCACCTGGCGCGAAGCTAGTGAAAGGTGGGAAAAGTCCCGTTCGAGTTAGGCATGGCGATTAAACCGCATAGTCGCAGAGGACGAGAAGAGGAGAAGGGTGTCAGTAGAAGGGCTAGTAGCTATTAGTTCTTGGCTCTCGGCTCTCGGCCAGAAAGAGTGACCACTAGCCACCTTTTTTCTCCCCGCCCTCATCGGCTCCGTGGTAAAAACTAAATCTCAGTCCGTGCGAAAGAATAAGTGCCGAAGTTCATTTTGAATCGCTCCTTAGTTTCACTTCGAGCATTCAGCGCGAAATGGCAGGAACAATTTCCTCGCAAGCATAAACACCACGCCCACTGCGAACAACAGTGTATAATTCGGCTCCGGCACTGCCGTCACTGCACCGAGTGTACCCGTACCGTAGTTTGTTTGGGGTGCAAGTCGCACTTTGCGCCATGGTTTGTGATCAGCTAAGCTATCAGCAG
>CALMBE010000101.1 GCA_937860165.1 uncultured Planctomycetaceae bacterium | reverse complement strand
CAGTCGACCTCGGAGTATTTCGGCCTCGGTTGAGTGCCGTGGGTACACATCGTTTATCGCTCGGCCAATAGGAAGTTTGGCATTACCTACCCAGGGTAGTCGCCACGGCGACAACCCTGGGCTGAATGATAAAATCCCGTCGGGATAAACACTTATTGCATCCAGCGGTACAGTTTCACCCCCAGTCAGACACAAGGATTCACCCACTAAAATTCCGGAAGAATCTAAAAAGTAACCGGTCTTGAGGGGAGCGAATACGAATCTGCCGCCAAGTGACAAAACTCCATTTCCGTAAGTTCTTCAAGATTTTCGTGGCAGGCGATCCCCGACAGCCGCAGGAAATTCGCCAGCAACTGATACCCCCATTCCGTAAGGGTCGCCTCGGGATGGAACTGCACCCCCCAGACCGGAAAATTCGAGTGCTCGAGCGCCATCGGAACACCATCGGCACTCCGCGCGGTGATCGCCAATTCATTCGGCAAAGATTTTTCTGCCACGATTAACGAATGATAACGGCACACACGCATTGGAGAAGGAATGTGTTCAAACAGCCCTGACCCATCGTGCAGAATTTCGGAAACTCGGCCATGCATCGGCAACGGTGCCCGAATGGTTTGCCCCCCGAAGGCTTCGCAGATGACTTGATGCCCGAGGCACACACCCAGGATCGGCAATTCTCGATGTAATTCCCGGACCAATTCGAGCGAACAACCTGCGTCTCGTGGCGAGCCAGGGCCCGGCGAAAGCACCAGCGCCTGCGGTTCGAGGCGACGCACCTCGGCGACCGTGATGGCGTCGTTGCGAACGACGTGCGTCTCCTGCCCCAGCCGCCGAAAATAGCGGGCCAAGTTCTGCACGAAACTATCGTAATTGTCAACAAACAGGATCATCGAATCTCGAACTCGTCTCAGCAATCCTCGAAAGTCAGCAAAGCTCCAGCGCACGCAGCAGCCCCCGGGCTTTGAACCACGTCTCCCGATACTCATCGGCAGGCACCGATTGGGCCACAATGCCCCCGCCCACGGGTAGTTGCCACCACCCGCCACTGGCGGTGATGGTCCTTATCAGGATACTGCTATCCATTTGCCCGTCAAAGCCAAGATAAGCCAGCGACCCGCAGTAGGCCCCACGGGCGGTTGGCTCGAGTTCGGCGATGATCTCCATGGCCCGGATTTTCGGGGCTCCGGTGATCGAACCCCCGGGAAAACAAGCCCGCAGCAGTTCCAGCGAGGTCGCCCCAGCGGCTAGTGTCCCTTTCACGGTCGATACCAGATGTTTGACGTGGGCGTAAGTTTCCACACGACAGAGCTCGGCAACGTGGACACTTCGATCCTCGCACACCCGCGAAAAATCGTTCCGCATCAGATCGACAATCATTACATTTTCCGCGCGATCCTTGTCACTCAATTGCAACTCATCCCCAGCAAACAAGTCGGCCTCGGGATACGAAGAACGCCCGCGGGTTCCTTTGATCGGTCGTGTCTGGGCCTGCCTACCGCGCAGTTGTAGAAAACATTCGGGCGAACTACTGCAAATCTGTGCGTTCCCCAAATCGAGATACCCTGCATAGGGGGCGGGATTCGCCTCTCGGAGCTTGAGATACAGCGACACCGAATCACTCCGCGCCGCCACCAAGAGCCGCTGTGCCAGATTCACTTGAAACACATCGCCCGCATGAATGTACTCGACAGCCCGTTCGATCATCTTGCGATAATCGTCTGCCGTGAGATTGCTGGTGATGGCACCCAATCCTACATCGACCTGGGGAGCCAGTTCCCGCACATCTACAATGGGATTCGACCAAGAACCCTCGCCTCCGTACTCGGGGGAGAGGGCAGGGTGAGGGGGTCTTAGGTTTTTGGATAGGCCCTTATTCTTAACGGGACCCGAAAGCCAACTTTGCATTTCTGCCGCGCGGCACCGCGCTCGCTCGCGCCGAATCACCGGGTTGCTTTCTGGGTAGCCCTGCGAAACTATCCACGACTGGCCCGTCAAATGATCGAACGCCACCACCACGTCGTAAATTCCCACCGCCAAATCGGGGATCGGCAAGTCGATCCGACGCGGTCGGGGAAGTTTTTCTAGGGTGCGATTCAAATCGTAGCCGAAAAG
>CALMBE010000100.1 GCA_937860165.1 uncultured Planctomycetaceae bacterium | reverse complement strand
TCTGATTCATCTGGCGAGTCAGGATTTTACCGTGGCGGGGGGGGCGGCCGGGGAAGTCCATTGCGACAAAATCGTGGCCATGATGGAAGCTTCGCTCAAGACGGGCAGTCCTTTTGTTTTCATCAATGACTCCGGCGGGGCAAGAATTCAGGAAGGCATCGATAGTTTGGCCGCCTATGGCCGTGTGTTTTTCCATAACACGCTCCTCTCGGGGGTCGTGCCGCAGGTTAGCCTCATTTGTGGGCCTTGCGCGGGGGGGGCGGCTTACAGTCCCGCGCTGACGGACTTCATCATTCAAACGCAACACGCCCGCATGTTCATCACAGGCCCCAGTGTGATTAAGCAAGTCACCGGCCAGGTGGTGAGTGCCGAGGAGCTGGGAGGACCCGAGGCTCACATGCACTATTCGGGTGTGGTCCATTTCGTGGCCAACGACGACAACCACGCCATCGAGATTTGCCAGAAACTCTTGAGCTTTTTGCCTGCCAACAATTTGGAAGATCCCCCTGCCCTGCCAGCAGAACCTGTCGTGGAGATTGATTACGCGCTCAATGACATACTGCCAGAAAATCCTCGGCTGGGCTACGACATGCACGAAGTGATACACCGCCTATTGGATCAAGGGGATTTCTTGGAAGTGCAGGCCCACTATGCCGAGAACATGATCGTGGGTTTCGGAAGAATTCTAGGGCACACCGTGGCCATCATCGCCAACCAACCGCTGGTGAAAGCCGGCTGCCTGGACATCGACGCTTCGGACAAAGGCTCGCGGTTTATTCGGTTCTGCAACGCGTTCAATATCCCCTTGGTGACCTTGGTCGATGTGCCGGGGTTCATGCCTGGCGTGGAACAGGAGTATGCCGGGATCATCCGGCACGGCGCAAAACTATTATTCTCCTATTCCGCGGCGACCGTCCCCAAGGTTACCATCATAGTGCGGAAGGCCTACGGCGGTGCCTACGTGGCGATGTGTGCCAAAGACTTGGGTGCCGATCGCTGCGCGGCGTGGCCCACGGCCGAAATTGCGGTGATGGGTGCCGAAGGGGCCGTGGATGTCGTGTTTCGCACCGAAATTGAGGCCGCGGAAAACCAGTCCGAAAAACGGGCCGAGCTCATCGAACTTTATCGGAATACGTTTTCGACCCCCTACGTAGCGGCCGGTCGGCGAATGGTGGACGATGTGATTGAACCCGCCGAAACGCGGCGTTACATTGCATTAGCGCTGGCTAGCTTGCGAATGAAACGTGACTTACGGCCAGCAAAGAAACATGGGCTGATACCTTTGTAATGCGCATTTTCTGTTGCAGCGAACGGATTGAACAGGATTGGATCGAGTATGTCGAGCAACTTGTCGGAAACCATCGAAAGAATCCTTGCACGGGTCCGCCGCTCCCTCTCCGGTCAAGCACCGGCGGCGGATGGGGGAACGGACAGTTCTTCTCGCAGGGCATGCACCGATGCGATCGATCCGCGCTTGTTAGCCATCCTGGTTGCCGCCGCTACGGCAGTGACCGGGCGTCGTGTCGTCTTGCGTCGCGTCACATTCATCGAACAGAATACCGTCTCCGGCTGGGCCGAAGCTGGTCGGAATTCCATTCAAACGTCGCACAATCTCCATAGGAATGTTCACTAAAATGAAGCTTCGCATCTCCGTTGAGGGAAAGACCTATGAGGTGGTCGTTGAAGTTCTGGAAGATGGGCCGACCGGTCACGCCGCGAGTCCTGGCCCGGTTCATTCGAATCCCATCGCTCCACCCCCGGTAGCGGAAAAGCCCCCTGCTGCCCCTCAGCCGAGCGCGTCACCTGCCCCAGTAACCGGCGATCGCGTGGTGAAAGCCCCCATCCTGGGTACGATTGTCCAATTAAAAGTCGCTGCTGGTGATACAGTCGGCGTCAATCAAGTCTTGCTTGTCATGGATGCCAGGTCACGATACAAATCTTTCGTGCGGGAATCATCGCAGCTAGCCTACCAATCTTGTGCTGGTTAGTGGATAGTTGGGGTGGAT
>CALMBE010000099.1 GCA_937860165.1 uncultured Planctomycetaceae bacterium | reverse complement strand
AAACAAAACCCGACTGCGGTTGGCGGAACGGACACCTTGTTTAAGGTCTAGACGAGAGATAGCGAAGCCGAGGGCGTTTCGATGACACACCACTACCCTGACCGGGACCACTGCCAGGGCAGCCCTTTTCAAATAACCCATCGAACGCATGAGCTATGCCTCAAAACATCCAGCACGAACATCACCAGATTCCTGTGCATATCTCCCACGGATTCTGGTAATGAGCGAAGTTAAAGCTCTTATCTGCCAAGTTGCTGGGCGGCTACCAGCAGTAGAAGAGCGATAGTTACAACAGCACAAGGAATTGCCCAAAACTTTCTCCAGTTGGTGTGTCTAACAAGTTTGATTTCACCTTCGGCGGTAGTTTCCAGTGTGCAATATTGGTTTAACCAGCCTGCGAGTTCGTTACCGAGATACAGGCCGACGCCATAGACCAACATCCCGTAAAGGGTCTGAGCGCTGTTTCGGATAGCCTCGGATGCCAGAGCGTCGACGTGGATGAATCCTGCTGCAAAAAAGAAATCGAAGCAGATCCCATGCAATGCAATCCCGATTAATACTAGCGGCAACGTGCCAATGGAGAAGAATCCAAACCGTATCGCCCATGCCGCAACGCCAAGAGCCAGGACCGTTGGCATGCCCAGCGTTCCAAGAAACCAGGGAAGGCTCAGCATGAAGACTATCTCGACCAGTTGCCCGATAGTCATAATTGGCCCGACATTCTGTGGTTCGACGCGCGCGTTCTTCTCGAGGAATAGCGCGCCAAATGCAAAATAAAAGCCCATCGCCATCGAAATCACGAGCGACACCATCAGGAATACGGGAAGTTCTCGCACCAATCCAAACACGTCTGCAAACTGAAATGGTTTCGGAATGCCCTTTGCCTGTTCCCTCGAAAGTAGACCCTCGTCGATTGCCTGCTGAACATTCCCGACTTCCAGTAGTTGGTCGCCGACCTCGCGCGTAAACTTGCCTTCTTCGACGGAGTTCGCAACAGCTGCAGGAAAGGCTGGCGGCGTGTCCGGCAAGCTCAATGAATAGAAGCCAAGCACGGCGGAGAGACAGGCAGCAAGCAATAACGGACGCTCGCTGACTGGCTCATTCGGCTTGAGGAGTAGCTTGAGCGACAAGCCTGCCAGAATCCAGCCGATCGTTCCGAAGACTCGAATCAAGGGAAAATAAGTACTTGCTTCCAGACCTTCGGGAATATTGGCAAAGACGATAGAATTCACTAAAGCCAATGTGGGGGAATAGGCGAGAGAATACACCAATGCCGTCCAGTAGAAAGATCGCGAGGTGTGAATTCGCGACATCGCGAACAACAGTACAGCGCCTGCTAGATGCAATCCGCCAATCACCAGTTGTGTACTCAGGTAGCGATCGGCAATCGCCCCCACAAACACTGGTGAAATAATGGCACCTACGGCCATGGTGCCGTAAATGCGGCCGATGTCCTTACGAGAAAACCCACGTGCTTCTAAAAAGTTGCCGAGCACAACATACCACGCACCCCAAATCGCGAACTCCAGGAAATGCAGCATGCAAAATCGCGCGTAAGTTAGATCGTAAAAACTTGCTTGGGCAAAAATCAATGCAGAATTCATGGCGTCGTCCGATTCGGTACTGCTGTTTTCAATTCGGTGGCACGAGTGCTTTGACAAACCGAAAAATGAGGGTGCCATGGCCACGCCGGTACTCCGCCGTGGCCATGCTTGCTCGATGCCATGCCCACGCCGGAGTATCAGCGTGGGCATGGCATCCCAAAATAACGCTGTGACAAAACACTAGCTGTGACAATGCAACAGCACAAGGATCCATTTGAGCAGAAAACCAGAGTATTCTTGTCGATCAAAGAGGTAACTCGAAGCCTTTGTTGCTTTTTCGTCGTGTCGTTGTGTCGTCGTGGTCCAAATGATTTGGAATTAGGACACTACTACCCAGGCAGGAGAAGTGCAAAGTTGAAAATGTCATTCTGAAGGAACGTAAGTGACTGAAGAATCTGGTGG
>CALMBE010000098.1 GCA_937860165.1 uncultured Planctomycetaceae bacterium | reverse complement strand
CCGCCCGTATGCTTTACCTCAACGCCACGAATTTTGGCGAACGCGACGCCTCGAAACCGGGACTGCATGCGGGGCTGTGGGCCCAGTATTTGTTAGACAACGCGGCGACCGTGGCGGAAGCCATCCAATTGCATGAGCAGATTCAAATCGTCATGACCGAAAACCGAGGTTACAAAGCGAACGTCCATTTGGCCCTCGAAGACGCGAGCGGCGACTCCGCCATCATCGAGTTTGTCGACGGCAAGCTGGTCGTACACCACGGTCGCGAGTTTCGGATCCCGACGAATGATCCCCCCTACAATCAGCAACTCGCGCTGCTCAAGCAACACGACTTTTCTAAGCCCAGCAGTGACCTTGCCCTCCCCGGCAACGTCAAACCAACCGACCGCTTCCAGCGTGCCGCTTACTATGCGGCGCTGCTGCCCAAGCCCCAGAACGAGCGTGAGGCCGTGGCCGGAGTGTTGGCCATTGCACGGAATGTTTCCGTTCCCTTCGGTGCCCCTTACAAAGGCTTTGGCATCTACAACACAGAGTACCGCACCGTCTGCGATCTCACCAACAAACGCTACTACTTCGAACTCACGACCAGCCCCAACGTCGTGTGGGCCGACCTGGACAAGTTTAACCTCGAAGCCGGCTCACCGGTGATGATTTTGAATCCGGATAACATCGACCTATCGGGGAATGTGTCGGACAAGTACCAAAAGTCCGCAACAGCGTCTTATTGACAGAGGTTCTCTGTTGCGAGTCGGATGTTGTGGAGTGTGAATGGCCGAGCGACAGTGAAGCTCATTCTGATACGAGCGGAGTCAACTCGCCATCCAAGAAGAAAGGCGACGCTTGGTGGCTATTCATTCGCGCTACAAAGGCGAGTTTACCCACTTGGTCGCTGGTCAGGCGAACCACGATCACCCGATCAGGAAAACTGGCAAAGACTTGCCTCGTAAAACGCACGCCATCGACGGAGTAGTTGGTAGTAGCAATCGCGGAGTCCAAATTAAGCGTACGTCGATAGTCCTCGAATTTCGTAACACTTCA
>CALMBE010000097.1 GCA_937860165.1 uncultured Planctomycetaceae bacterium | reverse complement strand
TTGCTCGGCCTCTACAAAGTGGGGGACGTACCTTTCCACGACGTGTACATCCATCCCAAGATTCTTGACGGCTTCGGCGAGAGCATGTCGAAGTCCAAAGGCAACGGCGTCGATCCGCTCGACGTGATCGACAAGTTCGGGGCCGACTCGCTGCGGTTCGGGCTGGCGTATCTCTGCACCGAGACCCAAGACGTGCGGCTGCCGGTCGAGTTCGAGTGCCCGCATTGTCAGGCCCTGATCCCGCAAACCAAGAAAAACCGCACCCTGCCGCGCGTCGAGTGCGACAATTGCCACAAGCCGTTTGGCACGCAATGGTCGCAATCGCACGGCACGGCCGAGGACCAAGCCCTGCCCCGGGGAGCGGCAATCAGCGAGCGTTTTGAGCTAGGTCGCAACTTCTGCAACAAACTCTGGAACGCCTCGCGCTTCGCACTCATGAATCTCGAAGGGTATGAACCGGCTACTCTTGCGCAGCGTGATCTGTTGCTCGAAGATCGCTGGTTACTCTCGCGGTTGGCGACCGTCACCGGCGAGGTGACCGAGGCCCTGGAAAACTTCCGCTTTGCCGACGCGACCCGGGCACTTTACAGTTTTGCCTGGGACGAGTTTTGCAGTTTTTATATCGAGATGACCAAGGCCCGTTTCGCTGTCCCCGAGCAACGGGCAACGGCCCAGCAAGTGTTGGCCCACGTCCTCGACTCGCTCTTGCGATTGCTGCATCCGATCACGCCGTTTTTGACTGAAGAGGTGTGGCATTTGCTGGGTGAGGTCGCGCCAAATCGCGGATTGCTGAAGCATGACCGCGCCGTCGAGAGTGTGTGCTTGGCCGCGTGGCCTGAAGTTGACGAATCCTTGATTGACAAGTCCATCGAGGCCCAGTTCGCCAAGTTCCAGACCGTGTTGGGGGCCGTGCGTAACATTCGCATGGAGAAAAACATCTCGCCCAAGGAACCGATCCAATTCTCGGTCCGCTGCGATGCGGCGACGGTGGCCCTCCTGCAGCCGATGGAACCCTACTTCGCCTCGATGGCCGGGGCCACAGCCACCGCGTGGGGCCCGCTCGTGACTCCCTCCGCACTTTCCGCCAGCAAGCCCCTCGAAGGGATGGAAGTGCATGTCGATATCAGTGCGTTTTTCGATGTCGCGGCCGAACGAACGCGTCTGGAAAAAGAACGGGACCAACTCGCCAAGTTCATCCAGTCGATGGAAACAAAACTGTCGAACGAGAACTTCGTGAAGAACGCCCCAGGCGAAGTAGTCCAGCAGCAACGGGACCAACTCGCCGAAGTACAGGGGCAGTTACGGTCGGTCGAAGCGGCCCTGGGGAAGCTATTCTAAACTCAGTACACCTTGGTAGAATGGAGTGGACTACGGAGCATCGTGCTATGATAACTTTTGACTCGTTGCCAGAAACTCAATTGCATAATATTGCGGTCGCTTGCCAAAAAAATGGCGTTAAGCGATTGGAACTCTTTGGTTCTCGTGCCCGTCAAGATTTCACGACTCGCAGCGACTTCGATTTTCTCGTCGAATTCGAGGACCCACTTCTACCCGGGCTGTTCGACCGTTTTCTGATTCTCCGCGAGTCTTTGGAGGCAATTGTTGGCGGAGAGATCGACTTAGTAGAGAGTACGTCAATTGAAAACCCTTTCCTTCGTCGTCAAATCGACTCAGACCGCAGACTAATCTATGCAGCATGACGTCGATAAGCTGGTTTACGATGCCTTGTCCGCAGCGAACGACATTCGGCAGTTTGTGGGAGAACAAACTTACGACGAGTACCATGCGAACAAGTTGGTGAGAGCTGCGGTGGAGCGGAAATTCGAGATAATTGCCGAGGCTTTGAATCGAATCAGCAGGATCTCTCCAGAGACAACCGCCTCCATTCGTGAGTTCAAAAAAATCCTGGCATTTCGCATCTGGTCATCCATGGGTACGACGTGGTATCCGACCCCATGGTCTGGGATGTCATCATGTACAAGCTTCCTCTATTGATCGAAGATTTAGAACGGATTTAGTGCTCGACCATTTTCTGGACCCTAGCACTCTTCATACTGCACCTGGGCCGAACCGAGAATCCGATCCTTCAAACGGTGGTTGAGATATTTGGGATTGACCATATCCACCTTACGGCCACCCAGGATTCCAGAGAGTTCCTCTTCAATCTCGATGATCTTCCACCCAATGATCTTGCCGGTCTGAAATTCCACCAGTACGTCGATGTCACTCTCGGGTCGAAAATCGTCTCGCAGAACTGATCCGAACAATGAAAGTTTCCGGATGCCGTTTCGGCGACAGAATTCTGCCAATTTATCCTGTGGTATTGGTATCGCAGGGGCAACCATGGTGAGTCTCCGTTGAGATTGGGCCAGAAAGGCCTCCTTCGATTCTAGCAGACTGGACCGAGAGAACACCACCGAGATTTAGCCGAGCCCTTTCCGCGGCCCTAGCACTTGCCTTAGGGTGGACCCTATAATTGATTTTGTGCGGGCCGTTCTGGTGCCCACTTGGATTATTGCTCACCGGGGACTCCCATGCCAGTAGCCATGGAATTAGCGCGAATCGTGATCAGCGAGGTCACCAGCGAGCAGGTCATCTGGTTGCGTGAAATCGACGGGCCGCGGATGTTTCCGATTCTCATCGGCATCTTCGAGGCGACTTCGATTGATCGCCGCGTGAAAGGTTTTGTCGCCCCGCGGCCGCTGACTCACGATTTATTGGTGAACGCGATCGAATCCATGGGTGGCGAACTTCAGGATGTGGTCATCAACGAATTGAAGGATCACACTTACTACGCTCAACTCCGTGTGCGTCAGGAAGGGGAACTCATCGAAATCGATTCCCGACCCAGCGATGCGATTGCCGTGGCAGTGAGTTGCGATCCGCCACTGCCGATCTACGTTACCGAGGACGTGTTGCACGATGTGATCGAGGGTGGGGAAGCTTAATAAATGCGGAATGCGGATTTCTGAATGCGGAATGGAATAATTCATTCTGCATTCCACATTCCACATTTCCCCCCTACCCTACCACGTCGGCAAATGCCGCTTGCAGGGCCTTGAGTCCGGCTTGTCCTTGGTTGGCAGCTACGACCACGTTCACGCGGACCTCGCTTGTGCCGACCATCTCGACATTGATCCCGGCCTTCGAGAGGGCCTGAAACATTCGTACCCCGACTCCGGTATGCGTGCGAATTCCGATCCCGAATACCGATAGGATATCGATCTGGCTGTCGCTGGAAATCGGACCGCATTCGAGCCCGGCCGCCACTTTGCGAACCACCCCAGCAGCAGCAGTGACCGATTTCCGCGGCACTGTGAAGCTCAAGTTTGCCAAGCCATCGCGGCCTGTTCCCTGGACGATCATGTCGACAATAATATCCTCGGCCGCTACGGCCTCGAAAATTTCAGCCGCGATCCCTGGTTTGTCAGGGACTTGAGAAATCGTAATTCTTCCCTGTGTTTCGTCGAGCTGAAGGTCTTCGATTGTGAGGTCTTCCATCCGTTGCAACCGGGCTACAACATCGACCGCACTGGGTTGTTTCGAGGCGGATTGTTTCCCGCCAAAGGAAGCTCGGCCTATTGGGGGTTTTTCAAGCTCAAATTCGCTGTGAACGGCCCGTAAGGCTTTCATGGCGTCTTCGCGGCGCACCAGGGCGGAAATTTTGATTTGGCTGGTTGTGATGGCTTGAATGTTGATCGCTTCTTCGGCCAAGGCCCGAAACATTCGATCGGCCACACCCGTCTGGGTAGCCATTCCTAGGCCGACAATCGACACTTTTGCAACATTGGTTTGATTGGTTACTTCCGCATCGCCGAATTCGGCGGCCACTGTCTGTACTGCTTTGAGCGTGACTGGCAGGTCCGACTCGATAACCGTGAACGATATCTCTGCCTTACCCCCTTCACCGATGTTCTGCACGATCATGTCGACGGCTACATTGATCTTACCAAGTGCGGTAAAGACCGCCTCCATCGTGCCAGGGCGGTCAGGAACGTTGGCAATCGAGACACAAGCTTCATTCTTGGTTAGCGCCACACCACTCACAGGGCGATCCAAACTCTCGGGGTGCAGGCCGATCACGGTGCCAGGTTCGTCGCTAAAACTTGCACTGTTGCAGAC
>CALMBE010000096.1 GCA_937860165.1 uncultured Planctomycetaceae bacterium | reverse complement strand
CCTACTCCGCCGAAGTAGCCACTTCGGCTACGAAGGCCGGAAGCTGCGGGGTATCTTGCGGAATTCTCCGAAGCCACTACCCTCCTTCGCCAAGGCTACAGAGGGCTCTCCCCGCCTTCATCCCCATAGCGGCCTACTCCGCCGAAGCAGTCGCTTCGGCTGCGAAGGCCGGAAGCTACAGGGTATTCGGCGAAGGAGAATGAATATGCTCAATATTGCGGGGCGACATCGGCGTATAGCTTGGGACAGCCTCGTTGAGCCGGCGAATCAGTTCATCGTCATCGCCATGACTCACCGCAGCCTCAAGATGAGCGATCGCTCGTTCGAGGCGATCCGATTGAATCGCTGACGCGCTGATGGCACGCCGGATCTTTGCATGCGGCGTCGGTTCGACTTGTCGGGAAAAAATACCCTGCTTGTGGACATCGGCGGGGGGAGCACGGAAATCGTGTTGGCCAGCGGCGAATTGATCGAGGCGATTTACGCAACTAAGTTAGGGACCGTGCGACTCAACGAAAAATTTGGAGGTGGTCAGGCCCTGGCGGGGGATGATTATATCCGGTTGGAAAACTGGATTGATCGTGAATTGGGAAAAACGACTGAAAAGCCCGCCACACCCCTGCACCTGCTGATTGGTTCAGGTGGTACCTTCACAAGTTTGGCGAGCATCGTCATGGCGGCCAAAGGGCAATCGCGCTTACCGGTGGCTGGTTGTCAAGTTTCGCGAGCCGAATTGAGGCACCTGATTGATCGCCTCCGCAAATTACCGCTCAAGTTGCGTCGTGAAGTCGCTGGACTCAATCCTGATCGGGCCGACATCATCGTACCTGGACTCGCAATCATCGACCGCATCATGCGTCGCTTCAAGTTGAATGTGCTCCAGGTTCACGCCTTTGGTGTTCGAGATGGCTTGCTGCTTTCGATGATCGAGCAGCTCCAAGGTCGCACCAAGCAGGATATCCCCGCCGATGACGCGACACAGATGGATCGGTTTGCCATTGCCTGTGGAGTCGGGCTAGAGCATTCGCATCAAGTAGCCAAACTCGCGGGACAAATCTGGAGTGGACTCGCCAAGTTTATCGATGTCGACTTGGCTGACCAGCGGTTGCTGGAAGCTGCGGCGAGGCTGCAGGACGTCGGCTATCTCATCAACTATGAGAGTCACCACAAACATTCATATCACCTGATCTTGCACAGCCACATCGAGGGTTATCGCCCCGAAGAACTTGAAATCATTGCCAATATCGCCCGATATCATCGAGGTTCGGAACCAAAGCGCAAACATGATAATTTTCGTCAACTGAGCGACGTTGATCAACAGCGTGTCTGTCGCTTGGCTGCCGTGTTGCGTTTGGCGGGAGGGCTCGACCGTACCCACAATCAAACCTCCGAACGGGTTGATGTCCTCGCATCCGGTGATCTCTTGGAATTGGTGGTCCATGCCCCCGAGTATCCCGAGACCGATCTCTGGGCAGCCCGCCGCCGGACTGGACTGTTCGAGAAAGTTTTCGATAAGGAAATTTCCATCGAATGGGTGGGGAACGTAACCGCCAGCGAGCCGACACTCACCGAGTAGTCACTGTCCCTTGCTGGAAAGCAACGGGCAGAAACCGCAACAGGTCGCTCGCTATCAACGAGATCTCCCCCACTTCTTTCGCGGCACGATCGCCTGCCAAGCCATGCACCTGCACGCCGAGCCGTGCCGACTCAAAGGGGCCCATTCCTTGGGCCAGCAGACCGGCGATTGTTCCTGTGAGTACATCGCCACTTCCGCCGGTAGCCATACCGGGGTTGCCGGTTGGATTGAACGAAACCTGCCGTCCGTCGGTCACTAGGGTGCGATGCCCCTTGAGCACCAGAATGGTGTTCCCAGTGGGGTCGAGTCGACACAAAGTGGCAGCCTGATCGGCGCGCTTGTTCAAATCGTCCGCACACTTTTCGCCTGTGAGTCGCTGGAATTCACCCGGATGGGGTGTGAGAATTCGTGGGCCGTATGCCAGCCGCAGGCCTTCAGGCCAGGTCGATAGGGCATTCAAGCCATCGGCATCCACCACCATGGGTTGCGCGACGCGGTGATAGAGCCAGTGCGTTAAGCGGACACTTCCGGGCGAGGTCCCCATTCCAGGGCCCAATGCCAAGCATGTCATTGCTGGTAAGATTTCGCGAAGTTCAGGGATCGATTCTTGCCCCAATTCATCGGACTCGGCGTCTCCCAGTCCGAGAGTCATCATCGAAGGCTCGAAACCTGCGACGACCGCTTGGATCGACCGAGGAACCGCTACCGTAACCAGGCCTGCACCACTCCGCAAAGTCGCCATCCCCGCCAAGGCCACCGCTCCTGCTTTGCCACGCGAGCCACCGATAACCAA
>CALMBE010000095.1 GCA_937860165.1 uncultured Planctomycetaceae bacterium | reverse complement strand
GCCGTGGCCATGGCACCCTCATTTTTCGGTTTGACAAGCACTTACGGCTGGTGGCTGGGGTAAGAATTGTGTGCGCCCCTCGGGCGGGTGGCGTAATGAAGGCCGTCGGTTCGATGCCGGTTTGAGCGTGATACTTCGTGCAGATGGCCTCGGCAATCCGCTCGGCATCGGCAGTCCGGACAAGCGACACGGTGCAGCCGCCGAAACCGCCACCGGTCATCCGCGAGCCGACCACGCCAGCTTCAGACCCGAGCGATTGGGCCGCGGCGACTAAAATATCCAGTTCCGCACAGCTCACTTCATAGTCATCTCGGAGCGAGGCATGGCTGCTGAACATGAGCGAGCCGACCTGTTCCCACTTACCTGCCACAATGGCTGCGGCTGCCCGGGTCGTGCGGTCGATCTCGCCAATCACATGTCGGGCCCGGCGATAATGCACTTCGTCTAGCTGTGACCGATTCGATTCCAGGAGATTCGCTGAGGCGGCGCGGAGCGAGGAGACTCCCAGCAATTTCGCCGCCTGTTCGCACTGCTTCCGTCGCTCGGCATATTCACCGCCCGTAAGCTCATGTTTGACATTCGTGTTGATGATGAGCACGGTCACCTTGGGATCGGCGAGCGGAACCATCTGGGTGGATTGATCGCGACAATCGAGGAGCAACAAGTGCCCCGCCTCGCAGAGCACGCTGCTGAATTGATCCATGATGCCACAGGGAACCCCCGGGCCGCGATGTTCCGCTTGTTGACAGAGCAAAGCTTTTTGGCGGAGTTCGAGTCGCTTGCCGGTGAGTTCTTCCAACAAGGTTGCCACGGCAACTTCGAGAGCGGCGCTACCGGAAAGCCCACCCCCCAGGGGAACCGTGGAATCGATCACGGCATCGAACACCGGGGGAAAAATCGCGTGCTCAGCGGCCGCGTCGAACACCCCCCGCACATACTTGGCCCAGGTGGGGAGGGGTGCAGAATGCTCCCCCGCCAGCGAAATCGCGAGTTCTTCGCCCATCGAGGCAGCACAAACAGTTGCCGTGCGTAAATTACGATCATCGACGGCCACATCGCCCGCAACCACCGTGTACCGATCGATTGCCATCGGCAACACAAAACCGTCATTGTAGTCGGTGTGTTCCCCGATGATGTTCACACGCCCAGGGGCCGCCACCAGGTAGCGAGCTGGACGCCCAAAACAATTTACAAACGTGGTCGCGGCGCGTTCAGCGAGCTCCGCCAACGAGATTTCTGCTGGTATGAAGTTCATGAGTTACTTAACTGAGGGTGTCCGGGAATTAACTCGATCAAAAAATCGCCAAATCGTTATTCCCGCGCAGGCGGGAATGACTGCCCAATAATGGGCAATGTGATACAGCAATTTCCGGACACTCTTACTTAATTTCACGTACTTTGATATTCTTGAACCACACGTCCGCGCCATGGTCTTGTAGTCCCAAATATCCCTTGCGAGCAAAATCTTTGATCGCCCGCACGAACTTGTGTGGCGTGCCATCGAGACGCTTGCCGGGTTGGTCCCAGGCATCGCAATCCATCTCGGCAACAACCTCGCCATTGACGGTAACCGCGACCTTTGCACCCTCACAACGGAGGTGCATGGTGTTCCATGTGCCCGGCTCCTTGGTGGCAATCTTGCTGGGGGGGACCAAATCATAGATCGCTCCGAAATCTTGCGCGGTCGTCCCCGGTGGCGAAAAAATCTGAGCCTCCCGGCCAGTCATCACTGGGTCGTTCAAGTCGCTAATCCAAAAAAACAGTCCCGAGTTGCAATCCCCCGGTGCCATCTTGACATCGCACTGAAATTCAAAATCTGCAAATTCCTTGTCGTACACCAAAATATATCCACCGCAGCCATGGGTATTAATCGTGCCCTCTTGGACAATTCCCTCGGCCAGCGGCTTGCCATCGTTGTTCTTCCACCCCGTGAGCGACTTGCCATCGAACAGCAGTTGCCAACCTGCAGCCTGCTCCTTAGGGGTCAGCTCGTTATCAGCCGCATTCGCCAGGGAAGACGTGGCGGCGAGAATTACCAAAGCGGGCAAGAGAATTAACAGTCGAGTGGGCTGGCAGGTTGTCATGTGAGACTCCAGGAGGATTGAGGAGACAATTGGGGGCAGTGCTGCATGGTAGCAAATTCCGTAAAGTTGCCAACTCTCTCGAGCAAGATTCTGGGGCCGATCAGTTTTCACTTTGGGGTGCCATGCCCACCCCGGTACGCCGTTGTGGGCATGAGAATTTCCTAGCAAACATGGCCACGTCGGAGTACCGCCGTGGCCATGGCACCCTCATCTTGAAAAATTGATCGGCCCTGGTGAAGAAAGCTGCCAAGATTCCGCCAGCAGACGGTTTGTGCTAATCTTACT
>CALMBE010000094.1 GCA_937860165.1 uncultured Planctomycetaceae bacterium | reverse complement strand
AGTTGCGTCGGACCTCAAAAACGTCTCACCGTAGGCCGCGCACAGTATAAAAGGGTGCGTTCCAAAGATCGGACTTGGATTGGGAATAACCCAAGCCCGCAGTCATCGCCCTCAAGTTGAGACAATATTGGAGTAAATAAAGCGAATTGTTGACTGTAAAGCTTGGGGATTTGTGAAAGGATGTGGGGAGTGGTGCGCGTACTAGATGAACAAACGTTCTATTCTTTAAGCCTTATTTTCTTTCTAGTTGAGGGGATCCAATGTGCTGTTCAGAATGGTTACTTGCGGTCATGGCACTGTGTGTTTGGGCTGGAAATGCGCATGCCGTTGTGCTCGAAACCAATGAGTGGTCAAATCGCACGCAGGCAGGATGGGCCTACAATGCACCGCCCGTGATCGACAATACCACCAATACCCCGGCCGGTGGCGGGGCGCTGAAAATGACGTACCAGCCCGGCACCTATTCCACCAGTACCGGTGGAGGCAGAGCAGAGTTTAGTGGACTGTCTGGTACGGAATTGTACGTCGGGCACTGGTTTAAGTACTCCCCCGACTTTGTGTTCAACCCCTTCTCGACCAAAATTGATTATATGTGGGTTAACTCGAACCAAATTGCCACCAACAGCCTGGCTGCGTTTACAATTCGCGAACAAAATCAAGGGCGGTTGTTCGCCATTGATGTGAGTATCCAAGGGAACGGACAATTGGCAAGCATCCCTCACACAGTCTACGCCGCTGCTAACCCACGGCTACAGACAAACAAATGGTATTGGCTTGAGTATCATGTGCGTATGAACGATGTGATTGGGACGAGCGGGTCGCTGGCCGATGTGGTCCCAAACGGAGTCCTTGAAGTCTGGCTCGATGACGTACTGCAAGGTTCATGGAGCAACCTGCGATGGCGGGATGGCGCAAATCGCACGTGGAAATACTTCCTTCACTCCCCAGAATGGGGCGGCGGCGGCGGGACGATTCCGGCCACACAATATATGTGGTTCGACCATACGGTCATCTCCACGACGCGAATTGGAATGCCGGCCACGGGTGTCCCCGAGACGACTTGTGCGGTATTGCTTCTCTTAGGAATAGGAGGATTTTTCATTGGCAGAAAATGTCATCTCAGTTGATTATCGTTAGAGCGACCCTCTCCCTGGAGGACTGCAAAGTCAGTTGAGGCTCTGCGTGGCCTACGGTGAGACGTTTTTGAGGTCCGACGCAACTGGTTACATCGCCAGTGTTTACAGACGCTTGTGATTCGAGAATTGTATCATTCAGGCCCGCGCGGAGTATAATGGATGAGAATAACTTAGTTCGGTATAGGGGTTGCGCAACATTACGACCGGATGGTAACAGATTTCAAAAAACCATTACCTGTGGCTAGACTTTATGTCTTGACGTAAAACAAGTCCACAACTAGACTTCGGGCCGAAGTCTAGTTGTGGCGGCTAAAAAGGATGTTTGACTCTGTTGAAAGCCGTCGATACTCTTGAGCTAGAAAGACAAGGATGTCCAGCAAATTGTTGGCTAATAAGCGGAGCTTCTGCCTAGGTGGGCAGTGGCTCGTTTTATGCGCGGTGAAAGTGTGAGTGAATCAGGCGAAAAATCTAATCGACTCATCGAAGGTGAAGCTGGAATACCGCTCGGCTATTGTTTATCCGCTCAGTTTTACCCGCCGATTACACTCGACAAGAAACTTGGTTACGAATTTGCGGCAACTGTCTCTGACTACATTGAGCCCGATTCATGCGAATTTGAGAGTACTGGCTGGGAATTGAAGTCGGAAAAGCAGGGCTTGACCATTCAGATTGGGAAGAATCGCTTGTCACTACTGGGTGAAAACCCGAGCGGCGGTAAGGGTCAGGAGTGGTATGAACATCGGTATCACGAGGTTCTGCTGCGATTTTCCGAGAGGTTTCAACCGCAAATAGCCTTGAATTCGACGGCGTTGATTCGCCAGTTGTTCAGGATAGATGGTGACTCACGCGATTTCCTCGCGGAGCACGTTATGAACATACGGCCTGACAGATTTGGGCCGCTAAATCGCCCGATTCATTTATTGGGCATGAGAATCGCGTTTCCACCATACGAAGCTGAATGGCGAGAAGGTGATGAAACCAAAACGGACAAAGCCGACTGGGTGCTTGAATTGAAAGTTGAGTCATGGCTTGCCGATCCGCAAATGCTATTTGTCGAAGCAGACGCGAATTGGCACGAGCCAATGCAATGGAACAAACAAACTGTTACTACTCTAGTGAATCGCTTGCAAGAACTAACATCGTATTTGTCAAAGGTTCGAGATTTTCTCGACCACCCGACGGGAGGAGTTGAGTAAATATGACAATAGCCACTATTAACGATTTCAATCGAACTAATGAAGTTAATCGCACAGCCCTTAAACTAACTGTGATCCGTGGGTTTTTCACTCCTAACGAGCCGGTGAAGAATGTGCATGCGGAATACCATCGCGTAATTTGGCCAAAGATTAAGAACGGCCCCACGATCACTCAAGATCCACTTTCTTTGGAGCTTGACGCTTGGGAAACGGCTAGTGACGAAGTTTGGAACGCGATTGACAATATTGCTGAGTAAGGATTCGGAGCAAATTGCATGAACCTAGGGGATGTCGTACAGGTCAATTTACCAAGACCAGCGGCACAGCCTGGGCATGAGCAATTCGGACGGCGACCAGCGATAATAGTTCAGTCTGATGAAGCGATTCCGAACCTTAGTACAGTTTTAGTTGTCCCGTGTACCAGCAATTTGTCAGCCCGTAAGTATGCCGGGGCTGTCAGCATTCAGCCCACAGAAAGCAATGGCCTTAAGGTTGAATCGATTGCGCTCAGTCATCAGTTAAGGGCTATCGACAAGATTCGAGTCGATTTACCACCACTCGGCAGGCTTTCGTCAGCTGAATTGACTACGGTACAAGATGAATTACGTAGTATAATGGGCCTTTAGGCACAACTCTCCAACCCATTCCTACCGGAGAGCGGCCCGCAACTTCTCGGATGCAACAGAACTATAAACTGCACTAGGGTTCAGCCTACACGGAAGTGTTCGACTCCCCCTATTTCCTCTTACTTGGATAGAATTCAAACCGTACCACTATCCATTTTCGCAAAGCGTTGACAGTCGCCCCTGCGGGCCGGACACTGGGCGGGTAGCTCGACTGCTCACTTGGTAGATGGCTTTGCGATGGAACATGACTTCGACACTGCGGTGGCGCTCGAATCGACGCCTGAATCTACACAGATCGTGCGGTCCCATACTGCTGCCATGATGGCCGAGTTGGTGAATGTTCCTGTGGCAATCGTCCGTCGCTGGCATCAGCGTGGCTTGTTGCGAGAATGCCGCCGTGTTCGCGGTTTGCCGTATTTTGAATTTGGCGAGGTGTCCATTGCCCGGCACTTGGCCGACTTGCTCCACGCCGGGTGTACGCAGCAGAACATCTACCGCAAGCTCTCGGAGCTTTCCCGGCTTCACCCGGAACTGTTGCGTCCCTTGGCGGATCCGAGAATTGTTGTCGTTGGCCAGCAACTTTTTCTGCGCCGCGATGAAGATTTATCCGAGCCCGGCGGACAGTTAGTCATGGACTTCGCTTCGGCAGATGACGAAGGGGAAGTTTATTCATCGACCCAGGCGGCACTGTCCTTTTCGGAGCATATCGGTTGTCTTGGACAAGCGGCCAAGTCTCTGGAAAATACGGCGCGTGAAGCTTCTATCGGAGAGCTTTGGCAACAAGCCAGTGACCTGGAAGATCAAGGGGCCCTCCCGCGCGCTGCGGAAGTTTATCGTGTGATTCTGGGAATCGTGGGACCTTCAGCGCAGGCCAATTTTTCGCTCGCCGACGTGCTCTACCGCTTAGGAGATCTGACCGCAGCCCGTGAGCGACTGTATGTGGCCGTGGAGCTCGATGAACAATTTATCGAGGCCCGAGCGAATCTTGGTTGCGTGTTGGCCGAAACCGGTGAACTGGAACTGGCAGAGTCGACATTCCTGGGCGCGTTGAAACTCCATGCGGATTATGCGGACGTGCATTACCACCTGGCTGGCGTGTTGGAACGGCAAGGCCGGGAAGGCGAAGCCCGGCCCCATTGGGAGCGTTTCCTGGAATTGGCCCCCGAAAGCCCGTGGGGAAAGACGGCCCGGGAGCGGCTGGGGGGTTAATTTTCTGGCCGGAATTGACACGTTCTGGAAAAGTTAGAGAAAATGTGCCAATAATTTTGAAGTATTCTAGAAGATCAAAATAATAAAGCGTATATTTTGATATCTGACGGAACTTCAAAATCGACGCGGATTCCCATGGATAGAAGTCTATTTTCTCCGAATTGTTCGGGCAGATTAGTGCGAATTACGGAGCCCACTCAGGATTGGGCTTTTGTACCCGCTTCGCTCCCTCCGAACTGGCAGTTTCCTGCCAGACTCGCCGAACTGCTGGGGGATGCCCGCGAAGCACTTGGGATCCTCGAAGGGGTGGGTCGGAATCTAGAGAACCCGGAATTGCTCATCCGCCCACTGCAAAATCGGGAGGCCCTCACTTCTTCCAGTCTCGAAGGGACCTACGTGACTCCCGAGCAATTACTGCTCTATGAAATCGAGTATCGCGAGCCAAGCCCCAATGATGAACAGGGATTGGATTGGCAAGAGGTTCACAACTATTGTCGCGCGATCAAACGAGGTTGCGAAATGGTCGACGCGGAGAACATGCCCTTCCTGCTGCGTGTGGTTAAGGAAATTCACAAAGTGCTATTAGTGGGTGCGCGCGGCGAGCGGGCCCGGGCGGGAGAGTTTCGACCTTGGCAAGTGCAATTGGGGTCTAGAGGTCGATTCATTCCCCCGCCGCATTTAGAGATTCCTGATCTGATGAAGAATCTGGAACAATACATGAACACCCGGGATGAGCGAATTAATCCTCTGGTACAGTGTTTTATTGTCCATTACCAATTTGAAGCAATTCATCCGTTTGTCGATGGAAATGGACGTGTTGGCAGAGTTCTATTAGCGATCATGATCTACAAGATGCTTGGCCACCGAAATCCGTGGCTGTACCTGAGTGCCTACTTCGAGCGATATAAAAACGAATACATTGAGAATTTGTTTCGAGTCAGCACGCACGATGATTGGGAATCCTGGATCGAATTCTGCCTGCGTGGAGTCGTGTGGCAAGCCAAAGAATCCATTCGAAGATGTGATCGGCTCCAAGCAATCAAAGTCGAATATCTTGGGCAAGTTAAGAACCCCAGTTCGCGGTCTTTTCCGATTATTGAAGGCTTGTTTCATGACCCGGTAGTGACGGCTCCTTCGCTTGCCGCCAAGCACGGTGTCACTTGGCCGACAGCGAAAGCAGATATCGAGAAGTTGATCGATGCCGCCATTCTAAAAGAACTCCCCGATACGTGGCCTCGGGCCTACGCTGCGTTGAAGATCATGGACGCGGCGTACGGTGAAACCGAACAGTGGAACTAGTGCTTTGTCACAGCTGAATTTTAGAATGAGCCGAGCGCGCTAGCTTCGGGTGAACTCTGAAAAACCCGAGGCTAGCGCCTACGGCTCAGTATTCGAACCCCAACTTTTCACTGTGACAAAACACTAATCCTTCTTTCCATCGCTAGTTCGGCACTCCCCGACCCTGGTTGCACTTCTCGCTCAACAGTTTATCGTAATAGACTGCTAGCTTGTCTGCCGAAGTGGTGGTTGCCTCCATCTTGGCCAAAAAACCTAGAGTCCCCATGCCAGATATTCTCTTCCATTACGAGCGCGTGAATCCCACGAGTTGGGCTTACTTGTCTTCGCTGTTGACGTTGGCGCTTTTTTTCAAGTTCAATCGCGTTCTGAGTGTGCGAAATGTCGATTTGCTGCTCCTCATCTCCCTGGCCCCGGGGTTGCTCTTGGTGCAATGGGCCTGGGAAAATATGGGGATCGCCGACAACGCGCTGACGATCAAGCATTTGGGGTTCCTGTGGCTCCTGGCGGTTGAGCTGATCTTGCTGATCCGAATGCTGGCCGACAATGCGATGGTCCGTCGGCCGCTGCTCGAACCGAATCTCAACGCCTCTGGACTGTTGTTCCTGGGGAGTTCCTTGCTGTTCTTCTTAATGGCCAACGTGGTGACTGGCGATCCTAAGGCCGAGGATTTGCGCCCCGCGCGACAGACCTCGGAGGTCCGGGTCGACGAACCGGACGGTGCGGATCACGATAGTTTTGCCACCGATGGACCGGGTTTTTTCTTTCTCTATCGATTGCCACGCATTTCCACCCAGACCGTGATTGGTGCCGAGCCGCGCGCAGGGGCTCTCGGATCCGAGCGGAGCGAGCGCCAAGAGCGAATCATCCAGGAAGCCACGACGCGGGTGATGGCCATCCTGTCCCACGTCATGATCGTCGTGGGGATCGTGGTCATTGGGCATGTCCATTTTGAAAATATCTCGATGGGGATCGCCGCAGCCACGATGTATCTGTTACTCCCTTACACAGCCTTGTGGACGGGAAGTGTCGAACACGCACTCCCGGGGTCCCTGTTGGTGTGGTCGATTGTGCTCTACCGCCGACCATTTCTCTCGGGCATGATGATTGGGCTCG
Source organism: uncultured Planctomycetaceae bacterium (assembly GCA_937860165.1). GTDB lineage: Bacteria > Planctomycetota > Planctomycetia > Pirellulales > Lacipirellulaceae > Bythopirellula. Next base: position 866 of record CALMBE010000094.1, on the reverse strand, counting down.
CTTCGGGGACCGTTTACTATCCAGCCTTTCTGATTCCTTTGTGGTGCAGCTATTACTGGGCTCGCGGCCTGAAACGGTTTGTGGCCGGGATCTTGTTGATGGTCGGCGTGTTGGTGTTGACACTGGCATATACGGCTACCGACTCGCAGAGATTCCTGGCGAACCTGATGCAGATGTTTGGGCTCCGCCTCCCGACGGCTGCAAACTTGCAAGGCATTTGGCAATTTTGGAATCCTGTGTTTCGCTACCCCGTGCTGGCGGCCTTTGTGGCGTTGGCCTTTAGTTTTACGGTTCTGCCAGTCCAAAAACATTTGGGAACGCTGATTTGCTGCTCGGGTGCGATCATGGCCGCCACGCAATTTTGGAATGCCTACGATGGGGGCGTGTTCATCGGGTGGTTCTTGCCGATGATGCTGCTGATGATCTTTCGTCCGAATCTGGAAGATCATCTGGCAATTACCAAGGTGAGCGAGGGGTGGTGGCTTGCGCGACGCCGGAGAATGGCTGGTGGGTAGTGGTCGGTGGTCAGTCGTCAGTCGTAAGAAAACTACGGTCTCGCAGTCGCGCTGCTCAGCCTCACAGGTCGTGCGGGCTTGATCCCACATCGACGATGCTGCAGGCCACGATGGGATTCAAGCCCAATTCTCGGGCCAACTCGACCAGTTCCGCGCTGTCGCTGCCCGGATTGCACCACAATTCGCCGCACCCTTTGGCCGCGATCTCGGGAAGGAGTTTGATGCCAACTGCCGGGGGCAAATACAGACTCACCCGATCCAGGTGTTCGACCGGCACCTCGGCCAGCGAGGCATAAACGGTCAGCCCGTCCGTTTTCCAGTCAGCAACGACGCCGTGCGTTTCGAGCGGCG
>CALMBE010000093.1 GCA_937860165.1 uncultured Planctomycetaceae bacterium | reverse complement strand
GCTGGCGCCGTGGGGCGTGAACGAGGCGAAGACGCTCGGCCTATACGATCTCTATCGTTCGCATGGGGCGCATCACATCAAGCGCCATGTCGGCTATGACGAGTTGCTGACGCCGGAACAGGCGGAAGCGCAAACGCTGGAATTCGCCGCCCTATTGCCGGGCAGCGACGGGCCGCTGACGATCGGGCATCCGAAGCTGTGCGGCATTCTCGACGATGCTGCGGTGGCGGCGGGGGCGCGGTTCTTGCGCGGCGTGCGCAAAACGCAAGTCGTGCCCGGCGCTCAGCCGGTGGTGCGGTTCGAACATCAAGGTGTTGCGCAAGAGGTTCGCCCGCGTCTTGTCGTGGCGGCGGATGGGCGGCACGGAAAAACCGTGCAGCAGGCCGGCATCAAGATGAGCGCCGATCCGATTCATCATTGGTTTTCCGGTATGCTGATCGAAGGCGCGCATGGTTGGCCCGCGGACAAGCAGGCGATCGGGACCGTCGGCGACATCAATTATTTCATCTTCCCGCAAGGCGACGGGCGGGCGCGGCTTTATCAGGGTGTTGCGCTGGGCGACAAGGAACGCTTCATGGGCGATGGCGCGCCGCAGCATTTCGCCGACGGCTTTCGTTTGGCGTGCGTGCCGAATTCGGAAGCTGTTGCCGCAGGCAAGCCGATTATCGCGTTGCGCACGAGTACTCACGCATTTAAGTATCCCGAACAGAGCGATTATCGCGAGTTCAACCGCTTTGGCAAAGAATTGCTAGGCGAAGAGTGGGTCAACCACTGGGGTGTTCATAAGAAGGAAGCGACCCGCGGTGTTCTCGAACCAACGGCCAATGGAGAACAAATTCTGCGTGGTGTGAGCAACATTTTTGGCGACACCGACGTCTACGAAGCCTACCCCACAGAGGATGCTAAGATTCTCATTCGTGGTCAGGTCCTCTCGGGCATGCAGAGTGACTCGCCGTCAGCGACCTACTCCAAGAAGCGCACTAGTGATGGACAATCGCAAGATGTCAACGATCCAATGATGCCCATTGCCTGGACTCGCGAGGTACAAAACAAAGCTGGCACAACCAACCGCATCTTTTGCACTACCCTGGGGGCTGCTACCGACCTCACGTCCGAAGACCTGCGGCGGCTCATTGTGAATGCCGTCTACTGGGGGCTCGCCCTGGAAGTTCCCGAGAAAGCGGATGTGGCCCTGGTCGGCGAATACAAACCGACCGCTTATGGATTCGACGGTTACCAGCACGGTGTGAAGCCACAGGACCATGCACTTGAGGCTAAGTCAACGGTTGGCACTTTGCCGCTGCGGTTCGATAAGAATGAACGGATTGCACTGGTCGGCAATTCACTCGCCGAGCGGATGAATCTGTTCGGGAATTTTGAAGCCCTCGTTCACAGCCGATTTCCGCATCAGCAATTGGTACTCCGAAACTTCGCCTGGCCTAGCGATGCGGTCGATAATCGGCAGCGACCTAGCAGTTACACGCTCATTGACGATCCACTTCAGGTGTTTAGCCCCGACACCTACCTCTGCTTTTTCGGCTTCAACGAGTCTTTCGCCGGTCCCGATGGTGAATCGGCTTTTCGTATTGCTTATGAAAAATATCTCGACGATCTGGCGAAGCAGTATCCGTGCAGTCCGTCAGGGGCTGCGCCACGTTTCGTACTCATCTCGCCCATTGCCTGGGAGCCGACCGGCAATCCTTACTGGCCTAATGCCGACGAGCGTAATGAACAACTCCGGCGCTACACAAATATCGTGAAAGAGGTTGCCGTAGTCCGCGGGCTTGCGTACGTCGACTTGTTCTCACCTACCGAGACCCTGTTCGCTACTAAGCCAGGTATGCAGTTTACGATCAACGGCTACCATTTAAACAAAGCGGGCGATCGCGAAGTTGGTCTGCTGCTGGATCAAGCCCTCTTTGGCAGGTCCAATCCTGCGCACCTCGAGTCAGACTCTTTCAACCGACTACTGAGCGCGGTCAACGACAAGTCTTGGGTTCACCAACAAGACTATCGCATGCTCAACGGGTGGTACGTCTATGGCGGCCGGCGGACTTGGGATACAGAAACATTTCCACTAGAGTACGCCAAGATACGTGCGATGGTTGCCGTCCGCGATCGACGTGTTTGGGAAATTGCTCAGGGGAAATCGCCCGGCCCTCCCGACGATAGCGCGACTGGTGAGCTCAACGTGCCAGTCACGCGGTTCGGGAACCCAAGCCAAGAGTATTCCGAGCCTGAGGAATTGAATTATCTTTCGCCAGAAGAGTGCATCGTCACGATGCGAGTCCCAGACGGATTTGAAGTACAGGCGTTTGCAAGTGAGCGTGAGTTTCCCGAACTTACGAAACCGGTTCAGATCAATTTCGACAACCGGGGCCGATTATGGGTCTCATGCATGCCCACTTATCCCCAGTGGAAGCCAGGCAACCCCAAGCCGAGCGACCGCTTGCTTATCCTGGAAGACTTGGACAACGATGGCCGCGCTGACAAATGCACGACATTTTACGACAAGCTCCATTGTCCCACGGGGTTTGAATTTTGGAACGGTGGAGTTTTGGTGACCGACCAGCCACGGCTCATTTGGCTCAAAGATACTGACGGCGACGATCAGGCCGACGTCGTCGTCCATTTGCTTGACGGTTGGGCGAGCGACGACACGCATCAAGCCATCGGCGCATACGAATGGTCTAACGGCGGTCTGCTGCATATTCTTGAAGGGTTTTCGATGCACACGGCAGTTGAAACGCCCTGGGGACCTTTTCGGCATCGCGACGCCTCGGGGTCCTATGTCCTCGATCCAACCACAATGAAGATTTGTCATTTCAATACCCCTGGTTATGCAAACCCTTGGTGCAACGTATTCGACCCCTGGGGGCAGGGGATCGTGGGGGATGGCACCAACGCCAATCAAACCTGGGCTACGCTACTTTCGGGTGCACAGTTTCCGGGACGCCGAGGCATTGATCCGATCTTCAACAACCAGGGCATGCGACCCGCGGTAGGAAGCGAGTTTCTTTACTCTCGCCACTTTCCTGACGATGTGCAGGGACAGTTTATTTATGCCTGTGTGATCAACATGAATGGCATTCCGCGGTTTGCGATTCAAGACGATGGCTCCGGCTTCCACGGAGAGCGTCTGATGAAATCTTCTCAGGGAGATGACCTGCTCATTAGCAGCGACAAAAACTTTCGGCCTACCGATCCCCAGATTGGCCCTGATGGCGCGCTTTGGTTTGGCGATTGGTGCAACGCCCTGATTGGTCACATGCAGTATTCCCAGCGCGACCCTAGCCGCGATCACATCCACGGGCGTATCTACCGACTTGTCGCGAAAGATCGCCCGTTGCTGGAACCGATTACTCAAGCTGGCAAGAGCGAGACAGAGCTCTTGGAACAGCTTCAAATCTACGAACCTCGCACCCGCTATCGAGCACGCCGGGAACTCGGTGATCGACCTCGGGCGGCGGTCACCACTGCGGTCAAGCAGTGGGTATTGCAACTCAAGTCCAAGAATCCAGAGTATGACCGATTGAAGTGCGAAGCGCTGTGGGTATTGCAAGGACATCACGCCGTCGACGAGGAAACATTGAATGGTGTACTCTCTGCTAAGTCGTTTCAAGCGCGAGCTGCGGCAACTCATCTCGTTGCTGACGAACGCGAGTACCTTCCCAACGCATTCTCGTTGCTCGTTGCGCAGGTGCGGGACAAGCATCCTCGTGTGCGACTCGAAGCCGTGCGTGGCCTGAGTTTTTTCCCAACAGTTGAATCGGTGGAAGGGGCGCTGGCCGTGCTGGAACAGCCACGCGACTCTTATCTGAACTACATACTCCAACAGACAATCGGTGCCCTCGAACCAGTTTGGACCGACGCGTTTCAGGCAGGAACCTTGGCGTCCGAGAATTTACAAGCGCAGGAATTCTTGGACGAATACCTTGCTCGCCAGCGGCCCGGCCTGGCTGCCGTCAAACCGCTCAAAGCTGCACTCGATTCTGATAATTCAGAAGACATCCGCAACTATTCTTATGCTGCACTCGAAATGCTTGCTGGAAATGTCGAGAATGGCAAGGCGGTCTTTGGCCGCGTTTGCGCCAATTGCCACAAGGTAGGGAGCAAAGGTTACGAATTTGGCCCGAACCTTAGCGATGTCGGCAAGCGACTCAAGCGCCGAGAGTTGATCGAAGCGATTATCGAGCCAAGCAAGAAGGTGGATCCCAAGTACGTCACGACGACTGTGCTCACGGCCGACGGACTACCGATTACTGGATTTGTCATTAACAAGGAAGAGGACTCATTCACACTCGCCCTCCCCGAGGGAATTCAAAAAACTTTCACTAGCGACGACATTGATGAAGTATTCGAGACAAAGCAGAGCAGTATGCCGGAAAACCTCGGTAGCACGATATCGCCGGCCGAGTTTCTTGACGTGGTCGAATTTCTGTCGTCCTTGAAGTAGAGTGTCCCGATTTTGCTCAAATCGCGTGAGCGATCAGGGCATTCATTGCCATCCATGGAGGAACGGCTAGCTGGAACTGCGATGAGTCAAAAGTGGAGTATTGAGCAACCGAAATCAGATAGTAGAGACAGCATGTCGATCTAGAATCGGTTAGGAACAATTCAAAAATAACTTCGGCATTTGGTGCTTGCTGCAAGCCGGAAGTAATTTTACCACGGAGCCACGGAGGTCACAGAGACGTTAATTACTTGGGGGGGGGGTATTCTAAATTGTTGCATCGCAGATGCGTAACCAAATGTCATTTCGAGGTACTCCGAGGGATCTGGCCAGATTTCTCGGAGTACCTCGAAATGACAACTTGAATAAACTCCGGGCGCTGACGCTTACGGCTCGCCTAATTACTTCCACTTTTTCTCTGCGTCTCAGCGACTCTGCGGTTTATTCTGAAATGGGGAAGTTATTTTTGAGCCATGCCTTACCACCTTGCTAGGAGATTTGCTACGATGCGGACAGACTTTGCTCGCTTGCTCCATTTAATTCGAGAACTTTGCAATTCCCATGAGTCGCCCGCACGTAACATCGCCCAGTTCCGAGGTCTCGCTTTCTCCGGCCGGAGGGGGTTGGCACTCGAGCCATCTTTACTATTCGTGGAATCGCGCCGCACTCGCGGGGATGTCGCCGGAGGCAATCGCAGCCGGCAGTGCCGCAGTGATTGCGGTGCTGGATCCCGCGAGTGGTGATTCGCCGCTTCGTCTGCAAACGTCGGTCGTCAGCGGCCACAAGGCAGACTTCGGGTTGATGTTGATGGACCCTGACCCCCTGAAGGTCGAGCGCGTTAATCAGCGAATGTTGGCATCGCCATTGGGGCATGCACTTGAGTGTCGCTATTCTTTTGTCTCAATGACCGAGATCAGCGAGTACGTCCCCAGCGTGGAAGAATTCGGCCAGCGACTATTGGCCGAAGGGGAAACCACCGATAGCCCCACTTACTCGGCCAAGGTGAAGGGGTATGCGGATCGCTTGGAAGGAATGAACCGGCAGCGGTTGACGCCTGATTTTCCCGCTTGGCCCAGCACTTGCTTCTATCCGATGAACAAGAAACGCAAGGTAAGCGAGAACTGGTTCACGCTCACCAAGGCAGAACGCAACGCCCTAATGAGCGAACATGCCCGCAGCGGCATGGCCTTTGCCGGAAAAGTTTCGCAATTGATTTCGGTGAGCCTCGGTTTCGATGATTGGGAATGGGGCGTCACCCTCTGGGCCGCTAATCCCGAGTATCTCAAGGACATCGTCTACCGCATGCGGTTCGACGAGGCCAGCGCCCGCTACGCCGAGTTTGGGCCCTTTCTGGTGAGTTATGTCTGTTCACCAGCCGAAATGCTGCGGCACTGCCAGATCGGTCCTCAGTAGCTACCGTTGAAGCCCAAGGCTGTGGCGACGTGCGACGTGCCTGCTTTTCTCCTAACGAGAGCTTACCCGGCGATCCTGCGGAATCGGATTATCTTCTCGTCCCACGGCAGATTCGCTCGTCCGAGTCTGACTGAGTTCTCCTGTTAGCAGCTTCTCATGCGTCGGGCTGCAGATTAGAATGGCCTCAAAGCCAATTCCGGAAGCTTTGGCCCTCCATGCAACTCCCAGCAGGAATCCTGCCATGTCTACGACTGCCGAACTGCGTGTTGACCGTCCGATGGAATCTTCCATTCACCCTGCTCAAGGGGGAATCACCGAGGTGAATCACCCGTTGATTCAGGTGCATCTGACTCGACTGCGAAACAAGACGACACAGCCTTCGCTCTTCCGTGCGTCAGTCACGCGACTGGCGACGCTCTTGGCTTATGAGGCGACGAAGGACCTTTGTCTCTCGAAAACAATGATCGAAACTCCGCTCACGGAAACTCCGGGAGTTGAGCTCAGCCAGCGCGTCGGACTGGTGCCGATCCTGCGGGCGGGCTTGGGAATGGTTGATCCGGTGCTCGAATTACTGCCGATGGCCGAGGTGTGGCACTTGGGACTTTACCGCGACGAAGAAACGGCCCAGCCGGTGCGTTACTACGACAATCTTCCCCCACAGCACCCGGTCGATGTTGCTATCGTGCTGGACCCAATGTTGGCGACCGGCGGCTCGGCGATGGCTGCCCTGATGACACTGCGCGAATGGGGTGTCAAGCAAGTCAAGGTGGTGTCGTTGATCGCCTCCCGAGAAGGGGTTGATGCAGTCGCGGCTCAATTCCCGGAGGCACAAATTTTTGTTTGTAAGATCGACCCCGTGCTGAACGACCGGAAGTACATCGTGCCGGGATTGGGGGACGCAGGTGATCGAATTTTCAATACCGTTCGGTCGCATTGATCCTGTACTAATCGCATTTTCCCTTGGGAAATAGTTTCATGCAGCATTTCAACAGTTTGTTTGGCATTGTGGCGATGATCGCCCTGGCTTGGCTGATGAGCTCGCACAAGTCCAAGTTTCCCTGGCGCACGGTTGTCTGCGGTTTAGGCCTACAATTCCTGTTTGCTGTCGTGTTTCTCAAGACGACCCAAGGCAAGTGGCTATTCGATAAGGTCGATGGGGTCTTTGTGGGTCTGCTGGAATGCGTCAATGCCGGGACGAGTTTTGTGTTCGGCGAAACCTATGCCGAGCACTATTTTGCCTTTAAGGTCCTGCCGACGATCATCTTTTTCTCGGCATTTATGTCGATATTCTATTACTACGGAGTAATGCAGAAGGTCGTTTCGGTGATGGCTTGGGTCATGCAAAAGTCCATGCGGACTTCCGGAGCGGAAACACTCTCGGCGGCGGCGAATGTGTTCGTCGGGCAGACCGAGGCCCCCTTGGTGATTCGACCCTACATCAACAGCATGACCACTTCGGAGTTAAACGCTGTAATGGTCGGCGGATTCGCCACGATGGCTGGAGGCGTGTTGGCAGCCTTGGCTTCCATGGGCTTCGATGCCGGACATTTACTAGATCGGAAGAGCGTCGTGTAGGGAAAGAGTGTAGAT
>CALMBE010000092.1 GCA_937860165.1 uncultured Planctomycetaceae bacterium | reverse complement strand
CGTTAAACGCTCCCTGGGCCCGATCCAGATCGATCCCCTGTTGTTGCCAAAGTGATACCAACAGTGCCGCTGCCGGTAGGAAGTCCGCATCGGCGCATAAGGCGACAGGAACTTTATCAAGCGACACATCTCGCAGCACAACCGCCAGATCGGCAAGCGAGGCGATGTCGACTCCCGCAGCCCGCGGCGGGTCGCCAACTGACTTTGACGTGGAAGCCCCGGTCGACTCGAAGTGAATTTGAACCGAACCCACCCCGCCAGCCAAGTCGGCCAGAACTTGGCGATTTGTTTCTTCCCGATTGGGATGAGAAAATTCTTGCCGAATGTCGGCCCCTTGTTTCGGACTACTTTTCCAGCGTGAACCTCTCACGTAAGGCCTCACGCCGGGAAAGCCATTGTAATTCTTACCCTGGGGAACATCCCCCCTTACATACAACGGCTGAACATCGATTCCTTCGTAGGTGTGGGTGACGAGTTTCTTCTCGAAGGGCGCCCCTTTGAGATCGCCCTCGACAAGTGCCATCCACTCGGCGAGTGTGGCGGGTAGAAAATCTTCTTTCAAGGAAAAAGTGGCTGGGTAAGGCATGGGGAGTTGTCAGTTGGCAGTTGTTAGTGGTCAGTGGTAAGTTGTTAGTTAATTGAGGGTGTCCGGGAATTCACATTCCCGTCATTCCCTCGCAGGCGGGAATTACGGAATTTAGTCTTCTCACCCAGCCCCCAGTCCCCAGCCTCCGTTCCCCAGCCCCTATTCTGGCAGCATCTTGCCAGTGCGAAGCAGGTTCTGATGAAGTTCAAAGCAATCTCCCAGATTATGGCGAATATGGCCAGGACCCGTGCCACTCAAGTATTGGTGCAGGTAGTCACGGTACAAGGGGTGGGCACAGTGATCGATGATCTTTCTGGCACGTCGGTTGGGGGCCAATCCCCGGAGGTCGGCGATCCCTTGCTCGGTTACGAATACATTGACCGAATGCTCGGTGTGATCCACATGGGTACACATCGGGACGATGGTCGAAATCGAGCCGTCCTTGGCAATCGACGGACACATGAAAATCGACAAATACGCGTTCCGGGCGAAATCCCCGCTCCCTCCGATCCCGTTCACAATACTCCGGCCTAACACGTGCGAGGAATTAACGTTTCCGAAAATATCCATCTCCAGAGCAGTGTTGAGAGCTATGACTCCCATTTGTCGGACCAGCGCCGGATTGTTCGACTCGTGCTGGGTCTTGCGCGCGAACCACAGCTTCCGGTAGCGGTAGAACGGCGCCGTCGGATACAGGTGGTGCGACAGGTGATAGTTGTGACCGATGAACAGCGTGTTCAACAGCCACTCCATCCCGACGCGATTTGCGGTGGCGCGATATTTGTTGTCTTCCGCGCGGACGTTGTGGGGGTAGTGCGGCAGATAATCGAA
>CALMBE010000091.1 GCA_937860165.1 uncultured Planctomycetaceae bacterium | reverse complement strand
TTGGGTGCGGAGAGCAACGCCAATTGTTGTTTGGTCGACTTGTCGAGATCCAATTGACACTCGACCAGCCTGCGTTGCACGTCGAATTCGCGTTGCTGCTGAGCAGTAAGTTTCTGCCGCCGCCGAGCCAAGTCTTCCTCGATGAGGCCCCGGTGCATGGCGAGTTCGACCCGCTGGGCGTCGAATTCTGCCGATTCCCGAGTGATGCGAACCAGATGCGTGGCCAATTGCTCGGCTTCATTCTTGGCTGACAAGGCACTCTGCCGGGCATCTGCCAATTGGGCTTTTAATTCCGTGGGTGTTGCTTTCTCGACTGGAGCATCCGCCGTGCGCGCACTGGGATCGCTCTGCACGCTGGGCGCATCGTTGGTCACTTTGGCCCCGACGAACATCGCCAGGATGAGGATCACCCCCACCAAGTTGGCCACGATATCCTGAAAGGAATCTTGATTGGATCCTGCTTCACTCTCGTGGTGAGGAATGAGGGGGTTGTTCATCGAGTTTTTCATCGGTGAATTCCTTGCGAACTGGGGGGAGTGCGGGAGGTCGCGCGGGCTGTTTCCGCGGCTTGAACCTCGACACCGCTGTCCTTGAGCAACTCCACGACTCGGTTGGCGGTGAGGATGGCGTCAGGGCCGAAATGGAGTTTCAGCACGGGACGCCAGTACATGCCTTGGCCAGCCAGGCCCCATTCTTCGATTTGTTCTCCCAAGGCGGCGATGAATTCATCGGAAATGTTTTCGATTGGTTGATCGAGTGAGATCACTTGCCCATCGGTTTCACTTCCTCGGCTAAAGGATTCGGCCGTGAGGAGCGCGATTTGGTTGTGGCGAACGACGACCGGAATGGTGCGTCGGATGGCAACGGATTTTTGCGCGGCCCGTTCGATAGCCCAATTCGAGCCGCGCGCGTCGGCAATCGATTCGTTCGACGCATTCGAGAAACTCATACTGGGATTTCCCTGCTCGGCAGCCGAGGGATCACCGCCGGGACTCCCGGCGGAGTTCGCGGATTTCTGTCCGTTCGCGGAGGATTTGCCAGCGGAGGAGTTGGCCAGGGCCGCGTCCTGACCATGGAGTGGCGTCGAGGGTGCATTCGTCTGCGGTTTGGTGGCACCCCCTCCTGCTTGGGCATAACGTGAACCCACTATGTTTTCTTCGCTGGTGGGGTCGTCTCCAGTTCCACTTGGGGCGTCGGACCCACCCCGACTGCTAGTGCCCCCGGCAAGTTTCTTGTTGCCGTCGGTTTCTACCAAATCGCCGTATTTGTGCTCGCTATCAATTGGAGTTTGGGCCCCGCCGCTCGGATTGGTTCCTTTGGAAGCCCCCCCCGCGGCACCGCTGCCTGCCGAGGACCCGAATTCATCTTGCGCCATCAGGCCGGGATTCGCACTACCCGCGGAGGCATAGCCGGTGCCACCTTCCCCGGTGCCGTATCCACTTTGCGTGCCATCGGTATCGCCCGAGGGGGCCATTCCGTTGCCGACCCGCATTCCCCGAAACCGGCTCGGTGCAGACTCAATTAGTTGTGCCAGTCGATCCCGCGAGATCATCACGGCATGTTCTTGCACTTGAGCGAGGAGGGGATTCGGGAGTTCGGGGAAACTCAGTTCGGCGTCTTCTTCGAGGAATTCGTAACCGTAATCCGAATCCCAGGAAGTAATTGCGGCCCGGGCTAAATTGTATTGCTTGATCCCACTGGGGCGGACGATCAGTAGCGGGTAGGGATCCGGGGGTTCCGGTTCCTGGCGCTCGGTGGCAGCCGCATTGAGATACTCACGCGAAGCCCGCAGTGCCGCCGCCAAGGGATTTCCCGGCCAAGCCGGTGCGAGGAAGTCGTCGGCGGTGAGTTGCAGGCCTTCTGGGTGGATCGTCACCCCGCGGCTGCTGCACTCGATGTAAATCGGTTTGCGATAAGTGCCATTGGGTCCCTTGTAGGGGAGGATGGCGTAGGAGTTTTTGGTCGGTTTTTTCTGGGAGAGGTTTTCGACCAGCTCCTTGGACTCGCGCATCAGTTTTTCGAGTCGGGCGAGTTCTTGCTCGGCTTGTTTTTGATCGACGGACTGTTTCTGTTCGGTCTGCTGGAGTTGCTCGGCGGCGATGGCCAAGCGGGCGAGTTCTTCTTGCAGGCGCCGCGTGTGTTCTTCGGAGTGACTTAGCCGGAGCTGCTGCTCTTGGAGTTCGGTTTCCGCCGCGCGACGAAGCTGGGCGATCGGGGTCTGAAATTCGGCGATCTCGGCTAGTTCTTGCCGAATTTGAGCGACCTGGTCGGCTTTCTTATCCGCTGCTCGAGTGGCGGCGAGGTGCTGCAATTGCGCGGCATTGGCCTCGGCTGACCGCGTGATCGCGTGTCGGTCGAACACGATCAACAGCACCATCAGGGACCCCAGGATGCACAGCAACACTGCCAAGAAGGGGAACAAGCCGATCGAATCGGAGGTCTCGCTAAGACGGCGATTGCTCATGCGGCCTTGGTTTGCTGGCGGTTATTCGATAAATCAAAACCCTCTCCCGTGACGAGGGTTTTCCCCAGGTGCGCGCCCAAGAGCTGCATGATCGCCGACAGACTCGAGATCGTTTTCTGGAAGTCGTTCGTGGTGGCGAGGACCTGCAGGTTGCCTTGCAGCGCATCTTCTAGCTGTCTGATTTGACTGGTCCCTTCGACTACGCGCAGCAGGACATCGCCAAGACGGACTAATTGTTCTTGTTGGGCAATCGCGGCACTGGCGGAATCCACCAGCGAGGTTTGCATTTCGCGGAGGACAAGTTCGCTCTTGGAGATCAGTTTTTCCTGCCGACCCGTGGCGACCAACATCGCTTCTCCCACGGCAGCTTCTACTTCTGCCAAGTGGCGACGATTTTCCTCGGCCATTTTGGCTTCCGCCGTGGCCAGGGTCGCGGCATGGTTTTCGAGACCGTCGTTCAATAGTTCGGCATGGCGAAGCAGGGTGTCTTCGAGACGCTTGGTGTGGGAGTCCACGCCCTGATTGAGGGCCTTGGCATGGCGGGTGAGACCTTCGACCACCGCTCCAGAGAGCGCTTCGTCGAGCGTTGTCGCCGCTGCTGCAAACGATTCTTCCAAACTAGCCGAGGCACCGCTGAGCACCTGCACCAAGGCGGCTGCCGAGTGGTCGAGCAATTCGGTACATCTCCGGCCGGTCGTTTCCAGGGAAGTGGTAAAGAGCTCCCCCTGTTTCTCGGTAGTGGCTTGGACGACAGCGAGCATCTGTTCGGACATGCGGCGAATCGAGGCAAGGTGCGAGTCTTTCTCGCTGCCATATTGCTCGAAGCGGCCGATAAGTTGCTCGGCGGAGTTTTCGTCGACGGCTTGGAGCAAACGAAATTCAGCCTTTTCGACAGAGAACTTGGCAAAAAGTAGCAACGTAGCTAGGACAAGTGCCTGGGCCGTGGTATCGAAAGCAACGCTCAAGCCAGCGATCGCAGCCGGCCAAGATTTTTCTAATTCGCCTGTGGAGAAATCGAGTTCGCCGACGGCCAACGTGATTCCGGCGACCGTCCCGAGGAATCCGAGAATGGGAATCGTTGCCAGGAGCGTCTGCACAAATGCGAAACTCCGTTTCGCGTACTGCGTAGCGATGCCTTCCAACGCATTCAAGTGAGATTCGAGCGTATCGGCAGTCCCCTTACGCTGTACGTATGCGAGTGCATTGCGGAGTCGTTCTCCCAAACGGCTTCTTTGGAGCGATGGAGTCAGCGACTCCAATTCCGCGAGCAAGGCGGGGACATCGCCAACCGTTTGGCCTTGAATGCCAGCCGAGGGGAGGCGCACCGCATCGAGCGTGGCAGACTCGATAAGAATGCCCAACAACTTGATCACGAGCGCGGCCAATCCGACAAAGAATAGGGTCGTGATCGCGTAGTTGATCCAGTGCGCGGCGAAGTAGCGGTGGATGGTCGAAGTCGTTTCGCTCCCTTCGACAACAAAGGCATAGAAACCCAAACATCCTAGTCCGCCCCAGATGAGCGACTGGCGCAATAACCATTCCGAGATTGAACTGATACGCATCTGGGTAACTCCCTTTACTCAACACCGCGCAAAATTCGGAAGGGTCCACGTCGGCGCACGCCGAGACCCGTTACCCTCAAAATCGGCGTAACCCGCAAACTTTGTGAGTCGAAATGGAAAAATGGCAGGAGAGGGTTCCATGCGCGCCACTGCTAGCACGGAGTCGATGAGTTTTTCGGGGCGGGAACACAAATGTTGGCTATCCGTCAAACTTCGCCAAAGCGGCAATGTTAATCGGACGATACTTGTTTTCGTTGCAAACTTATTCTCGCTCTGGCGGACCGCGACACAAAGCGTTCAAAAACCAACTTTCTGCTGTGCTTGCTTTAGTGGCACATGCAACGCGATCTTTCCAGGGGGGGTGGCAGGCGCGGGCGATCTATCGTCCGCGCCTGCATTTTTTTTTTGCGCGGGGTGTTCACGACGAAGTCCAAAATCTGGCGAGTTCGGCTCAGGGCAACTGCAAAGTGGTTCATCAGGAATTTTAGTCAGGGCCAATTAGTATTTCACAATGGAGGGTGCCATGGCCACGGCGGT
>CALMBE010000090.1 GCA_937860165.1 uncultured Planctomycetaceae bacterium | reverse complement strand
GAGTACCGCCGTGGCCATGGCACCCGCCATTGTGAAAAAGTCATTGGCCCTGCCGGAACTGCGGAGTACCTTGTTCCGGCCTACAAACTGAACTCAAACCATGGCCAACTAACCCTGCAAAACCCTGTGATTGCCGCAAAGCTGCCGCCGAGTAAGAATAGCAACGGGTGGTTGCTCGCGAGTGGAATCGTAAACCGTTAATAATTGAGATATCTGCATGTGTCGCGCACTCTGTGTCTGGTTCCTCGCTTTCTGGGTGACGCTTCCGCTCACCGCAGGGGAAACTATCCAGATCACCCCTGAACTGGCCGACGTTCTCACCCAGCGCTATCCCCGTGGTCCGGAAGATCTTCGACTCTTGGAACAACAGGTTCAAAAGGTAGCCACGCAAGCGATTGCCGCGACGGTCGAGGTCGAAGTCAACCAAGGCATCGGCAGTGGTGTGATCGTATCGCGGGAGGGCTTGGTGCTGACCGCTGCCCATGTAATTGGTAAGCCCAATCGCCCCGCCACGTTGATCTTGGCCGACGGACACAAGTTGAAAGGTCGAACATTGGGGGCACACCACACCATCGATGCGGCCATGGTCCAAATCGAAAATCCTCCCCAAGATTTGCCCTTTGCGCCCCTTGTGACTGACAAAGCATTTGAAGTTGGCCAGTGGGTGGTCGCCACGGGGCAGCCCGGCGGGATTCTCGACAATCGCGCGCCTCCGGTGCGGTTGGGGCGGATTCTGACTTCCGGCGGCAAGTGGATTTGCACCGACTGCACGCTGGTGGGGGGAGATTCCGGGGGGCCCTTGTTCAACCTGCGCGGTCAAGTCTTTGCTATTCACATGAGCATTGGGCCGCAAGCCGTCCATAATTTTCACGTTCCCATCGAGGAAGTCCGCCCCTATTGGGACAAAATGCTCGCCGGTGAAACTTGGGGACACGAATTTGATCCCGCCGAAGACGATGCCGACATCACTGTCTTGGGAATTGCTAGCCGGGTCGTGGCAAACCAGTGTCTCATAACGCAAGTGTTCCCAGGATTTCCCGCGGAACAGATGGGCGTGAAACCTGGGGATATTGTGATTTCCGTGGACACGCAACCTGTCGACTCGCTTGCCGATCTCGCCGCGGCAATCGCTGCCAAAGATGCCGGTGAAGCGGTCCACCTCGAGGTGCTGCGAAATCGGCAGAGCATCGCGCTCGACATCGAGTTGGTTACCCTCGACGAACCCTTGCCTGGAAGTTTCGATCCGGCTGACGAAAGTCCGGAGGAATCGCCATGAAACTTTTCTTTGTGGTGGCATTCTGTTTGATCTCCGTCGGCTCGCAGAGTTTGCCAGCACAGTCGACTGCCGAAGTCGAAGAATCGAACTACAACTATCCGCAAGGTCGGATCACGGTTCCGAGCTGGAGATTTGCCCATGGCCCGCACGTGCGGGCCGCCTTTCGCGAAGTCGTGTCAGAATTTCGGTCAGCCGTGGTCGAAGTGCGTGTCGACGGTGCCAGAACCGCTTACGGCGGGATCGTCGGGCCCGAGGGGTGGGTGCTCACCAAGGCCAGTGCCCTCGGCGACACGATTACGTGTCGGCTCGCAGATGGCCGCGAGCTCGCCGCTCGCGTGGTCGGGACAAATCGTGAATACGATGTGGCGATGCTCAAAGTAGACGTCGCACAACTTCCATTTCTCTCAATCGATGAATCGACGACCCCAATTGTCGGTTCCTGGCTGGCCTCGGTAGGGATCGATAACTATCCCGTGGCGGTAGGAATTGTCAGCGTCGAACCTCGCGAAATTCCTCACCAAGCGGGCATTCTGGGGATCCAACTCGCGGCCGATGGCAATCGGGCACAGGTGGTCCGCGTCTTTCCTGGTTCGGCTGCAGCTAAGGCGGGACTCTTGGTGAACGATGTCTTGTTGCGCATCAATGACCAAGCGACTCCCCATCGGGAGGCCTTGATCGCCACGATTCGGCAATTCAGCCCCGGTGATCGTGTGACTTTAGTCGTCGAGCGGGGAAGTGAGCAGTTGGAGTTCGAAGCGCTCTTGATGGGGCGTTTTCCTGGGCTCCAACCTTCGCGAATGGAAATTCAAAACCAACTCGGGAGCGGTTTGAGCGAACGACGATTCGGTTTTCCCAGTGCGTTCCAGCACGACACCGTCATCGAGCCCAACGACTGCGGCGGCCCGGTGGTAAACCTCGCTGGCAAAGTCGTAGGATTCAACATTGCCCGCTCCGGCCGCACCGAAACCTATGCCGTAGCCGCCTCCTCGCTCGCCAAGTTGATACCCGAATTGAAGCAGGCCCCATAACGGGGGAAATTTATGCCTCTTAGTAGGGTGGGTAAGACTGGGCCAATGTAGATAAATAATGAATCTGGATCATCGCCAAACATCATCACAATTCCAGGGGTCTTACCCACCTGAACATGAAGCTGGCAAAAATGGTGGGTGAGGCACCTACCACTTGAGAACGCTAGAACAGCGCGAGGTCCTATCAAGTGCCAACGTTGGCTCTGCCTCACCCACCCTACTTGCTGTCGGTCGCATGGGTGTTGCTCTCGTTACCGCTGGTCACAACCCAGCCTTCTCGGGTACGATGAATCGCCTCACGTTTGTTTTCGCCCCACAGTCCACCACGACACCATCTTGCCTCCCCCCATGTCCGCACTCGTTCGACAAGAAATCATGTCCGCGGCTGACTTAGTCGTCGTGAAAGTCGGCACCCGGGTTCTGACCAATCCCGATGGCACGCTTGACAAGGACCGCGTGAGCAACATCGCCGCGCAATTGGCGGCCCTCTGGCACAGCGGAACGAAGTGCGTGCTGGTTAGCAGCGGGGCCGTGGGTGCTGGCTTGGGACGCCTAGGACTCGCTACCCGGCCAACCGATCTGGCAAAATTGCAAGCCGCCGCCGCCATCGGACAAAGCTTTTTGATCGAATCGTATAACCGAGCCTTGGAACCGCACCGGCTTCATGCTGCCCAGATTCTGCTGACCGCCGAAGACCTGCAAGAGCGGACTCGGTATCTGAACGTCCGAAATACCCTGTTTGCACTTTTCGAGTCCAACGCGGTGCCGATCATCAATGAAAACGACACCGTCAGCGTGGAAGAACTGAAAATGAGTTTCGGCGACAACGACCGACTCGCGGCGTTGGTGACCAATCTAATTCGAGCGCCGCTGTTGATTCTGTTGTCCGACATCGAAGGAGTGTACTCGGGCGATCCCGGGGACCCGGCATCGAAAGTGTTATCGGTGATTACGGACTTGGCTGGAGCGCAAGCGAATTTGGTCCGCGACCAACCTAATCGCCCCGGACTCCGGCTCAGCACCGGGGGCATGGCAAGTAAACTTATCGCCGCGCGGATCGCAACCTCCGCGGGCGAAAATGTCGTGATCGCCAGTGGGCGGAGAGACAATGTGCTCGCGGACATCCTGGCGGCCAAGGATGTCGGAACGCTGTTCTTGGCCGAAGGACCGGCACTCGACGCACGCAAGCGTTGGATCGGCTGGAGCGCCAGTCCCAACGGTTCGCTGTTTCTCGATGCCGGGGCATGTCGGGCAATTGCTTCGGGGGGCAAGAGTTTGCTCTCCGTCGGGGTGACGCACCTCGAAGGGGATTTTTCCAAGGGAGATGTCGTTTCCCTCCGCGATCCTGCCGGCCTCGAATTCGCCCGCGGGTTGACCAACTATTCTGCCGAGGATATGCGAATCATCGCCAAGGCCCCCACCGAGCGAATTGCCGAACTGTTGGGCCACCGTCCTTACGACGAAGTCGTGCATCGCAACAACCTGATCGTGCTAAGTTGACTTGCAGCGATTGTAGGGGCTTCAGTCTCCTAGCAGCCTCGCCCGAGGAAAATTTCCCGCAAAGAGTTCGACATTCCGCCGACGCCAATTACGCTAAAAAGTTGGGGCGATCCCCGGACTTTTCTTGCTCCTTGGTACTCTCGCGGAGTCACTAGCCATGAGTCGTTTTGGTTTGATGTGGTTGTCGCTGGCAGTTGTTTCCTTCAATCAGGTAGCGGGTGTCGTTGCCCAAGAGACTCGTTCCACAATTCCAGCAGTCTCGTCGCTGGAGCTTGTCGATGCCTACCACGAGTATGCGCTCGCCCGCCAGAACTTAGTCTGGTATCGCCAGGTGATCCTGCCTCAGCAGCGACAGACCGCGACCGATGCCATTCAGCAAACCACCGCGGAAGCACAAGTCCTCCGCCGCCGGCTCCGCGACTACCAGCCCTTCTTGGCAGTGGGCAGGCATTCCCCCGTTCGCACGGCAGCCGAAAATGCTCACCTGAATCTATTGGCAACCGAACAATCCCGGCGTCACTGGCAAGACGAAGAAACCGCCCTCATGCGCTTCAGCGGCGAAGTCGACAAACTCTACCGCTACGAAGTTTTGCGCGCCGCGCTACGCGTCCAAGCCGCCCGCGCCGCGATTCTACCAGAGTAACATGGTGGTGTCGATCAACATCTCTCTATCGCTTAACTCCTACTAGGCTTTGTCAAAGCGAAAAATGAGGGTGCCATGGCCACGGCGGTACTCCGCTGTGGCCATGCTTGCTC
>CALMBE010000089.1 GCA_937860165.1 uncultured Planctomycetaceae bacterium | reverse complement strand
CGGTTATTTTTTCTTTATATTATTGGTTTTCTTGTTGCCGGCACTCTAGCATATTATGTAGGTACGTATAAATCGAACATTGCAGACGAGGCTAACGGTAATTGCTCACCCCCCGTCGCCCAGCGGGTGCGACGCCCGGACTCAGGGCTTGCTCGTTGACCGGGTTTTGCCGGGCTGATTCAAGCATGGGATGGATCGCGATTCGCTCCTCGCCCTCGACAAGCCTGCCCTCGTCGATCTGGTGCTGGCGCTGGCGGGTAACATCTGGCTGGTTGGCTTGGGCGCCGCCCTCTGGGGCCTGCACATGGGCGCGACGCAAGGTCTGCTTGCCGTGCTGGTGGCGGATGCTGCGCCAGCAGACTTGCGCGGCACGGCGTTTGGCGTATTCAATCTGGTCAGCGGCCTGGCGTTGCTCGCTGCCAGCGTGATTGCCGGTGGCTTGTGGACAGTCTTTGGCCCGGCGATGACGTTTTATGTAGGAGCAGGCATCGCGGGTGTATCCTTGTTCGGCTTACTCATCAAAAAATAAAATCTGTTTTAAGTTTTCCAACAGGAGGATTGAGGCATGGGCAAAATGCAAGGCAAGGTAGTCCTTATTACGGGTGGCGCAATGGGCATGGGTCAATCACATGCGCATGTTTTTGCCAGCGAAGGAGCGCAAGTCGTGCTCACGGACATCAATGAAGCAAAAGGCAGGGAAACAGCTGCGGCAGTCAAGCAAAGCAGTGGCAGCGCCTTGTTTTTACGTCACGATGTCACCAGTGCGAGCGATTGGCGAGCCGTCGTTGCTGAATGCGTCACACGTTTTGGCAAAGTGGATGTGCTCGTCAACAATGCAGGCGTGAGTGCCCACGGACACTTTAGTTCGCATGCTGAGCAAGTCTTGCGCAAAATCATGGAAGTGAATTTTTTCGCGGCAACCGAACTGACTCGGCTCGCCCTTCCCACGCTTCAACGGGGCCAAGACCCGTTGATTGTCAACATCGGATCGATCCTCGGGCACCGGGGATTGCCACACAACAGCGAGTACTCGGCTAGCAAGTTTGCCCTCCGTGGGTGGAGCGAATCGATCAGGAGCGAACTGGCTGCCAGCGGGATTGGGGTCCTGCTGGTGAGCCCAGGCACGGTCGACACCGAGTTCTTCGACCACTTGCTCACGCGCACCGATTCGATACCCTGGGGTAAACAGCAGGGCATTTCACCCGAAGTAGTGGCCCGGCAAATCGTGCGGGCGATGCAATTGCGAAAGACCGAGATATACCCCAATTGGCGGGGTCGGCTATTGGTTGTCGCCAATCGCTGGATGCCCAAGCTGGTCGAACGCCTGCTTAGTTTTTACAAATAATCGCCGCTACGGATCAACTGGAAGCCCATCGTGAGTAACCCTTCGATTGATGTACTCTACGAAGAGGGGCCCTGTTTGGTGGTTAACAAGTCGTCTGGCGTGCTCACCCAGGCCCCGCGCGGCATCGACAGCATGGAGGTCCGAGTCAAAGCGTATTATCGCGTCCAGGAAGGAAAACCCGAGGACGCGAACATTTATCTCGGCATCACGCATCGCATGGATCGCCCCACGACGGGGGCCTTGATTGTTGCCCGGCATGTGCGGGCCGCGCAGCGAATTTGTGCCCAGTTTGCCGACCGTACGGTCAGCAAGATTTATTGGGCCTTCGTCGAGGGCCAGGTCACCCCCGACGAAGGAACTTGGACCGACTTTCTGCACAAACGCCACGGCATCCCGCAGCCGCAAATTGTCACGGCCGATCATCCGGCGGCGAAACACGCCGTGCTGCATTATCGAGTGCTGTGGCACAACGCTTGGGGAAGCTGGCTCGAAATCGAATTGGAAACGGGCCGCACACACCAGATTCGCGTGCAAGCCGCGTCGCGGGGTTATCCTGTAGTGGGTGATCTCGACTACGGCAGCACGGTTGCCTTCGGCGAAGCAAAGTCGGACCCCCGCGAACACGCCATCGCCCTGCACGCCCGACACTTGGCGTTCCGACACCCCATGACCCAGGACCCAGTAAGCGTAACGGCCCCGATGTCGAGCGACTGGGATGCGCTGGGGCTACCAAAGGATTTGATGACCTGACGCTGGGTGCCCGGTGCCATGCCCACGGCGGTACTCCGCCGTGGGCATGCGGGAGGTTTTCGCCAAGGCCGATCAAGAATTAGATCTGATGGGTGCCATGGCCACGGAAGTACTCCGCCGTGGCCATGTTTGCTTGGAGGTTCTCATGCCCACACCGGCGTACCGGCGTGGGCATGGCACCCAGAATGGCACCCCAAAGTAAAACACTGATCGGCCTTAGGGTTTTCGACGCAGAGATTGCAATTGTACGTTCCCCGGTGGACAATCTCGACATGTCCCTCCACCGTAAGACATGCCGCCGATACGACATTCCGGGGGAAGCTCACTTTCTGACGTTTTCTTGCTTCCGACGTTTGCCGCTTCTCAACTATGACCGCTCCCGAAACTGGTTTCTAGCTGCACTTCGACTCGGACAAGAGCAAAGTCAATTTGATCTGTGGGCCTACGTGGTGATGCCCGAACATGTTCATCTGGTCTTGCTGCCGCTTGGCGAAACGAAAGTATCAAACATACTTTCGACGATTAAACAGTCACCATCCAAGCAAGCAATATGCTGGTTGCGGCAAAACGCTCCAGAATATTTGCCCCAGCTTCAGGACCATCAACCCAATGGGAAACAGCATCACCGTTTCTGGCAACGAGGTGGAGGATACGATCGGAATCTGCGTTCGGTGCGAGACATTCACGAGAAGATTGCCTATGTCCACGACAATCCTGTGCGGAGAGGAATGGTCGAACAGGCTGTTGCTTGGCGCTGGTCAAGCGCGGCGGCGTGGCAAACAGGCGTCGACGAGCCACTCGCGATAAATCGTGCCAGCCTGCCGCCACTGACGAATCTCGACGAACCGTTGCACGGGGCACTCATGCGGCGGTACGATTAAGCAGTACCCTAGGTTTCGCATGCCCACGGCGGAGTACCGTCGTGGGCATGGCACCCAGCACCCGGCACTATAAGAGATCAATCAAGAATGGTGATTTCGAAGGAGAAAGCGATGCCATTCGAATTAGGCGTATTGTACACTCGTGACCAGATAGGCGACAAACTTGGTGGGTCAAAGCGAGCGTACCTTCCGAATGTAAACGATCTGGTCACATGCGGATGCTTCGAACCTGAGCACGTGAATCCTGATGCTCCAGAAGAAGTGTTATTCGGAAGACCTGACCACTCCCCCGAGATCAATAGGTCGGCAGATCTTGTATTCCAACAAGGCTGCAAAGGAATCGATATCCCAATCTTCCTTAAGCGTCGGGTAAACGCTTGGGAATATGTCGGGCAGTTTCTGTGCATCGGTATAACCCGTGATCGTCGAGTCGTACGACGCAAACTTGAATGTTACCCTGAACGAGGAGATTTTTCGGGCGTTTTGAGATTTGAACGAATGTGACTATTCTTGACAGTTCGTTTGCCGGGTGCCGGGTGCCATGCTCACGACGGTATCCCGTCGTGAGCATGCGGGGATTGTCGCCGCGGCCGATCAATGATTCGAGATAGGGGGCGTCATGGCTATGGTCATGTTTGCTTGGAGATTCCCATGCCCACACCGGGGTACCGGCGTGGGCATGGCACCCGGCCTTATCCTGAACTACAAAATTCCCAGCCCGTCCATGGCCTGATAAATCCAGGGGTGGGTCCAGGGGTTCCAGGAGGGGTAGCTGGCTGAGAGTGCTGAGGCGGCGAGTAGCACGAGGCAGAGAATTCTCCCGCCGCGCGAGGCGCTCAATCGTTCGACGGCGGGGATCATGCCCCACAGCCAGAGGGGGGCGAACCAGAACATCCAGCGAAAGCCGCTTGTCATTCCGCCATAGTTGCGATCTTCCAGGGGGCGCAAGCCGAGATAAAAGACCAGGCACACTGCCGAGAGCAGCGCAATTCCGGCCGCGATTTGCCGGGTGGCGCGGGATTCACTCTTTCCCCACTGTGCCAATCCAACCAGGGTCAACAACCAGATGGGCGTTAGTGAGAAAACCCCGTGATGGCCGACCAAACAGTTGAAGGCGTACACCCACTTCGAGGGCTCGCCCTGATCGATGCCCTGTCGGTTGGCCCAATAGCTCTCGCGTTCGACTCCCGCGACGGTGTATTTGTATTGGTACCAATTGTCGCCGGGGTCGCTCGTGCTGCGGTGCATGTAGGGGGGCGAGAGCGTGCCGTGAGCGGCGTAATTGGTTCCGAAAGACCCGATACCGACCAGCAACACGGCGGGCAGGAAGGCGACCAGCCATGGTTTGCGGTCCGTGGCCAAGAGCGCGAGGGCGACCAACGCCAAGAGGGCGAGTGCTGGGAGTTCGTTGGCTGCGGCAAACGCGGCTGCTAAGCCGCAAGCGGCGTAGTCGCGCTTGCGTGTTGAGCCGTCGCACCAGATGCGCACGAAGGAGTCGAGCGCGACAGCAGCACACACAGCACCGATGATGTGATTATTGAGCACCACGACAAAGGTCGAGAGAAATGTCCCAAAACAAGCTGCCGCGACCACAAAGATTCTGTCCCAATCCCCTTTGCCAAATCGCTCGACCAGCCGGGTGACGATCACGAACATCCACGCCAGGGGCAACACCTGGACCGTGAACAGCATGAATCGGCCAACCGAGTAGGGGTGCGAAGCGAGCGTTGCCCCCGTGAGTTGGTGAATCACCCAGTATTCCGCCGCCAGCAGTGTGATCAAGAGCGGCGGCTTGCTGGAATAAAGATGCAACTGGCCATCGCGGCCTTTGTGTTGCACCATGTCGATGGTGGTCCAAAGATTGTTGTCGAGGACTTCGTCGATTTCATAGGTTCCACGTTCGACCAAGGCGCGAATCGCCAGCCAGCGGCTACGGTCATTCGCACTCAGAAAGGGACGCTGCAACCGAAGTGTTTCGGAGATGCGGTCCTTTTCCGCTTCGAGCCGCCCCTCGAGGGCATCGCCCGAGAGCCCCTCGGCTTTGAGCTTTGCCTCGGTGCGTTTGAGGTCCTGTTGCACCAGGTGTTGTTCGAGGTCGACGCGATTGACGGAATTCACCGCCAAGAGCCGACCCGTCAGGCCGCCGACGGCAATCGCGATGAGCAGATAATACACACTCCAGCGGAGCGACTCATTGGCGTTAGGTGCGGCGGCCTTCATGGCGCGTTGCTCACTTGGGTCGTCGTTGCCTCCACAGGGGGGCTCGGCACGATAGTTTTGTTGGGTTCCGTATGGGCGGCAATCGAATAGGCGTCGCTGTCCCGGGACAGGAGCGCCGAGATCAGTTCAGCCACGAAACCTAGGGCCAGCAGTTGTGCGCCGATCAGCAGCAGCACCAGCGAATAATACAGGGCAGCGGTCTCGTGCAGGTGAATCGGTGTGTTTCCCGGCAACCGCGAGACACACCAGGCCATCGCCAGGTAGCCCATGCCGAGGATTCCGAGCAATCCAGACCCGAGCGCCGCCATTCCGAGCCAATGCTGGGGTCGTTGATTGAAGCGCGTGATGAACCTCACGGTCAGCAAATCGAGCAAGCCCTTGGGAATCCGCGACCACCCATACTTCGACTGCCCGTACTCGCGGGGCCGGTGTCGTACCGGCACCTCACTCACCCGAAAGCCCCGCGCCGCGGCAAGCACCGGGACAAAGCGATGCAACTCGCCGTAGAGTCGCACTTCGTTGATCACGGCTCGCCGAAAACATTTCAAACCACAATTGTGGTCATGCAGTCGCACGCCGGTGAGCCAGCCGACCAGCAAATTGAAAATTTTCGAGGGCCACGTTTTGTGCCACGGGTCATGCCGCTCGCGTTTCCAACCATTGACCACGTCCGAACCTTCGTGGAGCTGGGCAATCAGGTTGGGAATCTCCCCGGGGTCGTCCTGCAGGTCGGCATCCATGGTGACGATAATCTCGCCGATAGCGGCGTCGAAACCGGCACTTAGGGCGGCAGACTTACCGAAGTTTCGGCGAAAACGAATCCCCAGCACTCGTTGATCTTGCTGCGAGAGTCGTTCGATGATTTCCCAAGAATCGTCCGTCGAGCCGTCATCGACAAAAACGATTTGCAGGTCGTACCCTTCCGCGGCAGCAATTTCGCCCAAGCGCTTGTGGAGCTTCTCCAAACAAGGAGCTTCGTTCAAACAGGGGATTACGACACTTATCATGGTGGTCAGCGCTTGGCAAATGCCCGGGTGGAGCATTTTACGAACAGGCGAGCGGCGGGCGTAAGCCCACCGTAGTTGCAGGGCACTTACGTACCCCGCTCGCCGGAACAATCAACTGTGAATTGCGTTAAGACTTCTTCCTCCAGAATAGCAGAAATACCCGCCAGGGCCAAAACCAGTGTTTCTGGGCAGGGCCGATCACTTTTTTTCCTTTGGGGTGCCATGCCCACTGGGGTGCCATGCCCACGCCGGTACGCCGGTGTGGGCATGAATTCTCCTAGCAAGCATGGCCACAGCGGAGTACCGCCGTGGCCATGGCACCCTCATTTTTCGGTTTGACAAAGCACTAGTTTCTTTTTCCTCTATCTCTCCAAATTGCCTACCTCATAGAATGGCGTCACCCAGGTTGGCGTTTTTCAACCGTATCCGGATCGATTCCAGAGCCGAGGAAGTGCTGAAAAGGAGTTTGCAGTGCCGCGTGTTGTATCCTTGATTGTTTTGGTGGCGATCATTCTGTTGATCGGCCTCAAGTTTTTCCAAGTCATGGTGCTCTTCATCGTGCCCTTGTTCTTGGCGGCTGTGCTGGTGGTCATCTTCGAACCATTGCACAAGTGGGTCTATGCCAAAGTAGGCCAACGTCGGCGCACGGCTGCAGCGCTTACCACGGTGGCAATCGTGCTAATCGTGCTCTTGCCCACGCTCGGACTGACCATACGAGCTGTTTCCGAAGGGGCTGAGTTGTTTGGCCAACTTGGGCATGAAGCAGCACAAACTCAAGAACAGGATGCACCCGATGCGAACGCGGATCCTGCCGAGCAAGTTCCCGCCGAGCTAAATGCTTTCGACGATTTTATTTCCGAAGTCGTTTCTCAAATCAACGCACTCATCACCCGATTGGAGTTGCCAGGATCGCTGCAAGAAGCGGAAGTGAAGCAGATCGTCAAGAAGAGTCTTGCCGATATCGCCGCGCCGCTCGCTTTTGGGGGAATTCGGATTGTGGGCAAAGTGCTGGTGACTTTGGCTGTCTTGATTATCGCAACTTACTACTTTTTTGCCGATGGCCCCGCCATGCTGGCAACACTCATGCGGCTTTCGCCTCTGGACGACGCCTACGAACGGGAGTTACTAGAAAAATTTAGCGATATTAGCCGGTCGGTGGTGGTGGCGACGCTGCTTTCGGCCGTGGTCCAAGGGGCACTCGCCGGCGCGGGATTTTACTTTGCCGGGGTAGATCGCGTGGTGTTCCTTACGGGGATGACCATCTTTCTAGCGATGGTGCCCTTTGTGGGGGCCGCCGCGGTCTGGATCCCGGTTTGCGCGTGGCTCCACTTTCATGAACACCGCTCGATGGCCGCCGGGGTGCTGACGGTGTATTGCCTGGCCATCGTGTCGATGATCGACAATTTCATCAAGCCTTACATTCTCCATGGTCAGTCCAATTTGCACCCCCTGCTTGCCCTGTTGAGCGTGATTGGAGGGGTGCAGGTCCTCGGGCCGATCGGGATTTTAGTCGGCCCCATGTTGGTCGCATTCTTGCAGGCACTGTTAAACATGTTCAACAAGGAACTTGCCCAAATGGGGGACGCCCCCGGCCTTACCTCGCTCGCCGACGCTGCCCCTAAGCTCGGTTCAAAATCCCGGCCGAAGAAATCTTGAATCGCAATTTCTTGCGCAATTCAAGTGAGTGCTATCACCGCCTTTGCAATCCGCCCGGGGGCGCTGCCAGGGCCGATCAATTATTCATTGTGGGGTGCCATGCTCACGCTGGTACTCCGGCGTGGGCATGTGAAGAGTCGAGAAAACATGGCCACAGCGGAGTACCGCCGTGACCATGGCACCCTCATCTTGGGAAAACTGATAGGCCCCCGACGGCACTGCTGGCTTGTCTAGGAGATTTTTTACCGGCAGGTTAGAATGACCGCCGAGCGTCCTTGCGCTCGTGTCCTAGGGAGTTTTTCAAACCGGCTGGTGCGTGGGCCGCGTCGTTCATTTTCGCTTGGAAAGGATTCAGTCATGGCGTCTCTAATGGTCTTGTTGTTGGCCTCGGGACTGAGTGTCGTTTGTGGTTGGCAGCCAATGCCCGATGGGAGCGCCAGTTACGAGTGCGTCGTGCAGCTCGAACCCGAGCAAGTCAGTACGCTTCAGGCCGGAGATTCGATTCCGCTGACTGTCGACGTACCTGAGCATGTGCGGCCCATCCGCAGAATTCGCATCCTGGTCGGCAACGGCCCTGTTCCCCAGAATACTTTGGCGGCCGATATTCAGCGAATTCCGAGTGACGATGCCAAACTTTCTCGCCAGGGGATCGTTGAGACCCAATATGTCGTACCCGGCAATACGGCAGATAATCGGTATTCATCGCAGGGAGTGAATCAACAGGTATCGCCTGCACAGGGCTTTGCAGCCAATACGCAAGATGCCTTTGCCAGTTCACTCCAGCAAGGCCGGCAGGCCGTGGGGGAAGTGGTAACTCAAGCAACGCAGGAAATTCTGCCGCCGAATGCAGGTCGGGCCGTTTCGGACACCATCGACCGCGCGGGCCAGCAATTTGGCAATCAACTCCGAGGCGCTGCCAGCTCGGCACAGCAAGATCTTCGAGAGATGTTTGGTGCGTCCCCCACTGCATCGAATAACACATTAGGGCGCGACGTGGCGGCTCCTCAAATACTGCCACCCGGTAGTAACCCCGCTCCAAACAATTTCGACAATCGCGGCTCTATTCCCGTGACTCAAGGGACTAACCCTTCCAGCCGCAAGCGTGTCGATCAACCGATAGACTCTCGGCAGCCCACGGATTGGCGCTCCGGAGAGGGTTCCCCTCAAGGTTCGAATACAGCGAACAATTCAGTCGCCGATCCGCGCACGACAACAATCAATCCGCGGTTTTCGTCGAACCAGCCGCAAACCAGCAGTCAGCCCGCGAATCAATTTGGAGGAACTCCACTGACAGGTGCCAACAATTCACAGGCCCCTCGGTATAGACCGAACACCAATCAAGTCATCCCCGAGAGTAACCGTTACCCGAATGGCGCATCGGGACAGCAACCTTCTCAATTCAACAATCCTCTTTCGCTGGCCGATGGCCGTACTGCGGCGGATCAGCCCTCTGGCAATGGCCCCAGTTTCCCGGCATTTACTCCCAGCAGTGGCGGCGTCGATTCGCAAACGGTCACTCCTACTCCGACAACCATCGGGCAGGCCTCCAACGCCACCCCTCAGATCAGCCGCAGGATGCTCGAACAACCACTCGAGACCAACATGCAAGACCTGGCCACTTCACCCGGTACCCAACCAACTTCGGTGAATTTCCCCGCTGCCAATAATCAGGGAACTTCTCAGCCCGGCAACTTCGGCTCGAATACTATCCCGCAATCCCAGCCACCGGTTTTCCAGACCGCGACCAATGCTGCCGGGGGCATGTTTCCGCTGTTTCTTTCCTGGGTTCTCTTAAGCGGATCCGGGGCGGGGAACTTGTACCTGTTCTGGAGTTATCTGGACGTCCGCAATAAGTACCGCGATTTGGTAGCGGAGTTCTCGCACAAAATTGGCCGCCGTCCACGGGACTAGCGCAAACCACCGAGGTCACAGAATTCGAGGCGCGAGTTGCGAGTAAGAAGGGGAACGAAACCTAACTCGCTACTCGCTACTCGAAACTCATAACTCTCCTGCCGGACGGCCACGCCGTCGGGGTTCCCCTTGGCGAGCGGTGGGCGTTAGCCCAGCGCAGTTGCAGGGCACTTACGTGCCCCGCTCGCCGGAACAATCAAACTCACGCACTGCGTGGTTCGAGATGATCTCGAATCAGGTGGCTGCGGAAATCGCCGAGCAATTCGAGTGCGTCGTCCTCTTCGTCGAGGAACCATTGATAAGTTGTTTCCGACGCGGGGACCGTGTACTCGGTAACGACTGGTTGCTGGGAGACCTCGACAGCGACTGGAATCCGTTCCTGTTCGATTCGCTCGACGAAGGGATAGTCGTAGAAATCAAGCGGTTCGGGGGCGATCACTTCTTGCACGACGACTCGCCGAGGTCGGCGAGGCTTTTGGGGCTTGGGCGATTCCAGCACCGTGGCTACCTCTTCAATAACTGGCTCAGGTTCGTCGGGAATTATTTCCGCAGTGTTTCCGAAGCGGTTCGGCAAGCGTCGACAATCGACATCGAGGGCCTTGAACATTTGCCACATGTGTTCATGGCAAGTAAAGAGGAGAACCTGATGTCCGCCGGCCGCGAAGTCGCGGAGGACTTCCGCCGCGCGCTGCGTTCGCACCGAGTCGAAGTTCACCAAGACATCGTCGAGTACCATGGGGAGTTGGACGCCACGTTTGGCAAACGTCTCCACGACAGCCAGCCGGATACTCAGAAACAATTGCTCGCGGGTGCCCCGACTGAGCTTGTCGACAGCCAAGGTTTCCCCCGCGGAATTTTCGACCAACAGAATGTCTTCGGCGATGGGTGTCCAAATTCTCCGATATTCACCCCCGGTAAGTTGGGCAAAAAACCGTGTCGCCGCCGCGAGTGTCTCCGGCTGACGATTAGCCTCGTAGTGATGCCGCACACGTTCCAAGACTCGGCTAATCATGGCGTGTTCCCGCCATTCCTGTCGGGCATCGTCGAGTTGTTTGTCGAGACAGCCAAATTCTAATTGGCGTTTGGCTAGAGAACGGTCCTCGACCAGCATGCGTTGCTCTTGTCGCAGCGCGCCGCGCTGATCGGCGAGGGCCTTAAGCTCTGATCGCAGTTTTTCCAGCTCACCGGAAAGCTGTTCCCAGGAATCGTCGAGCCGGTCGATGCTTTCGGGGGCCAACATGTTGGCAAAGGTCTCTTCGGAAGCATGATTTCCCATCGCGGCAAGAATCTCGCGCGTGAGTTGTTTGCGCTGAGATCGCAGCTTCCGGGCATGTCCTTGTTCTTCGATGAGTCGGCGATAAGCAGTCTCGTCCTCGCAATCGGCGGCTTGGAACAACGATTGGCGGCGGCGTTGCAATCCCACAATACTGCGTCGATGTTGCCCTTCCTCGGTCTTGAGTTGCGTGGCGCGCTCGTAGAGCTCCTCGCGACGCTTGATATCCGAGGACTGTCTGCGGCGCTCGGCAATCAAGTGCTCGAGCTGCTCGATGAGGGGCGCCTCGGGTAATTCTGTGCTCGTGTTCGATTTGCCGGAGTTCGGTTTCGCCGTGAGTTGGCAGCCGACCTCGATGGCCAAGTCGCGGATGCGGCGGTTGAGCGCCGCGTGTTCGCGTTGTCGGGCCAAGATCTCTTCGTGGCGGAGTTTCACGCGTTCTTCGAGATCGTCAAGCGACGAAAATCTCTCGGCCACCGCCAAGAAACGGAGCGGATCGAGTTTTTCCGAAAATCCCAAACCGACCAGCTTGGTTCGCCAGGCAGACGTTGATTTCTCCAATTGGGACTGGGCCTGTGCCAGCCGGGATTCGCACGATGCCACCTCATGCCCCGCCCGTTTTCGTTGGGCTTCGACAGGGAGCACATTTTCTAATTCCGCCAGGTGTTTTTCCGCGGCTTGCATCCGCAACACGACCGAGCCGTCGGTCATCGGCAGGTCCGCATCGAGCAATTCTTTATCGCGTTCTGCTTCTTCACGCTGTCGGGCGAGCGAATCGACTTGTCTTTGGCACGCGTCGAGCTTATCGGCAGCGGCATCTTCCGTGAAAAACTTAAAGATGAACATGAAGACCGTCGATGCCAATCCCCCTAGGGCGAGGAGACTCCCGTGTTGCCCCAGTGGATTGTTGGGCATCCACAGCCAGAGCCCCACGAGCAACGATCCCAGCACCACGGCGGCCAGGGTCCAGCCAAAGAGCCACAACGGCATCACTTGGTCTTCGAGAAGTTCTTGGCTTTGATGTTCGAGATCCACTTCGTGACTGCGAACCTGATCGAGCCGCTGCTCGACCTGGAGCCGTTTGCGCAGCTTGGCCACCAGATCGGTCGCTTCTTCCAAATCCATTGGCAAGCCATGGTGTTCCCCACCGATCGTGGCCGACTCGATCCGCGCCTTGAAGGAGCGTTCGTTTTCGCTCAAAGAATTGAGTTCAAAGGTAGCCTGATCCACCTTTTTCTGGGCCGCTTGAATCTCTTCCAGGATTGGATGCAGATTCTCGAACTCCGAACTAGTGATTTCCTGCAAATGTCCGGGCCGAGTCACCCCGAGCGCCGACGCGAGGCGTTCTTGTTCGTTGGTCAGACGCAACCCAAGTTCCTTGGCCTCAGCATCGAGATCGGCAATCTGCCTGTCTAGCGAC
>CALMBE010000088.1 GCA_937860165.1 uncultured Planctomycetaceae bacterium | reverse complement strand
CTTCTCGAGCCTGCTGCATAAACGTCTGCATGGCAGGGCTGTTCGCGATGATACGATCGATCGCATAACGCTTCGCATCCTGACCGCTGTGCAGTTGGACCTGCCGTCGCAGCATGAGCAGGTCCGTCGCACGGCGCAGGGTGTGGTGAAGATCGTCCATGTCGATGGATTTGGCTACAAAGTCGAAGGCCCCGAGCTGCAAGGCGGTGTTGGTGGACTTGGCACCTTCCGAACTGAGTGCGCTGATGACAATCGTGGGAACTTGATCGCCAAGCACCGACATTTCCCGCAACATGGCCAGACCGTCCATTTCAGGCATTTCCAGATCCAGAGTTATCAAATCGGGCTTGAGCGCTCGAATTTTTTCTAATCCCTGCCGACCATTCTGCGCAATGCCAATCACTTCGACACCTGGAATCTCTTCCAGAACCGAAGTCACGAATTTGCGATACAACGCTGAATCGTCAATCACCAGCGCGCGTAAGGAAGTTTCCGCCATGAACTTATTTTTCCCAGGTCAGCACCTAAGCGCTGGGCCTTCTTCTGCTACTTCATAGTTGGTTCAAATGCTAAGTGCTTTCTCGCTTCGCTGTGCCGTCTCACACTTCTTTTCTTCGGAGCGACTACTATTCGGTGCCTTGTACTGCCAAGGCTTCTTCGACGTTGAGCAGCACCACGATTCCTGTTTCCAGGACATGCACTCCCGAGAAGAACCGACTCTGGATGCCGTTGAGATTGCTCGGAGCAGGGGTGATCTGGTCGCTGCGCAGCGCGAGAATATCGGAAATGCGATCCACCAGGAATCCGATCGATTCGCCTTGCGAATTCACGATTAAATTGCGGCACTCTCGAGAGGCCTCGGCCTGCGGCAATCCCAACACGGTTCGCAAATCGATGACGGTGGTTACTTCCCCGCGCAGATTGATGACACCGCGCACATACGACGGGGCGTGGGGAACCGGAGTGACTTCCGATTGCCGATTGATTTCCTGAACCTGGCGAATATCGACACCCAGCAGGATGTCTCCCACGTAAAACGTGGCGAACTGCTGTTCAGTGACACCCGTCTCTTTTGGATTTTCTAGTAAGGCCATTGCCATCATTTATCTCCCGCAGCGGTTAGACGGTCTGCAATTGACGCACATTATTGCCAGCTTTACCGCCGGTAAAATTGTGGAGTGAGTTGAGTAATTTGTCTCGATCCATCTTGATTTGGTAATCGTCGATTCCGACTTCGATTCCACGCTGGATATCTGCCGAACCAGCCAGCGAAGTCAACGCGATCACCGGTAAATGCCGCCAGTGCTTGGATTGTTTGACTCGGTCGGTGAATTCAAAGCCATTCATATTGGGCATTTCGATGTCGGTCACGATGACATCGAATTCGTGTTGGCCGCTGTTGAGCGTTTCCCAGGCCAAAAGTCCATCTTCGCAATCGACCACCACATACCCCTTCTCGCGCATCATTTCGGCGACTTGCTTGCGGAAGAAGTTGGAATCTTCAGCCAACAAGACACGGGGAGGCTGTTCTCCCTGTTCCGCGACAGGTTTCTCGTCTTCTCGCCATTCGGGGTGGGCAATGTCGGCAAGTTCAAAAAGATCGACAAGTCGGGTCGTGTTTTCGCCGACGACCATGGAACCCATGACCCCCCGTTCGCGGAACGTCACCATATCGATGGCCGTGGAAATGTCGCGGATGTCCTCCAAATCGGGAGCCACCAGGCCCACTTCCTTGCCAGCCACCTCGAACACAATCACATAAAGCCGATCCTTCGCATGGGCAGGTTTGGCGGTAATGCAGTTTTCCAAGCGCAACAGCGACATGGTCGTATTGCGATATTGCAGCAATTCTTGTCCCCCCACACTGTCTATTTGTTCGGCGCGGATTCGGTCAATTCTCGAAATCACATCCATCGTCACCGCAAAGTGTTCGTGGGCGTGATTGCTAAAGAGCAGCAAGTGCTGTTCATCTAGATGTTCATCATCGCTTGGAGAAGACTTTTTCTTGGTATTCTTGCTGAGATCCTCGGCACAACGAATCTCTTCGTGCTGGGCGATACCTGCCACGTCGAGAATCAGGGCCACATGCCCATCGCCCAGGATCGTTGCTCCGGAGAGACAGGGGCAAGTTTTCAAGTGCCGGCCCAGGGGCTTGACCACGATTTCTTCGGAATCGTGCAGGCTGTCTACAATCAAGCCGAAGCTTTGCTGTCCCGTGTCTACTACCAGGATATTGATTGCCTGCTCTTCCGGTGCGTTATTTTCCAGTCCCCCCTGGACACTCCCCGGGGCTTCGACTACTTCGTTCAGACGAATCAGCGGTAAGAGTTTTCCCCGCAGGCGGAGCACTTCGGCATCTTGGACCCGCCCGACGCGTTTGTCGAGTTCTTCTCTCCGCAGGCGGACCAACTCCACGATGTTGACTTGCGGCACTGCAAAGCGATCTTGTTGGCACTGAACAATCAGCGAGGGAATGATCGCCAACGTGAGCGGCAGCGTGATAATCACTTTTGTTCCCTTGCCGATAACGGAATCGACATCGACCGTCCCACCGAGCTTCGCGATATTGGTGCGGACAACATCCATCCCCACCCCGCGACCGCTGACATCGGTCACTTTGGCTGCCATCGAAAAACCGGGATGGAAGATCAACCGAATCGCTTCGCGGTCTCCCATCTGGTCCGCGCGATCTTGGGTGATGATCCCCTTGGAAA
The DNA here is from genome assembly GCA_937860165.1 of uncultured Planctomycetaceae bacterium. GTDB lineage: Bacteria > Planctomycetota > Planctomycetia > Pirellulales > Lacipirellulaceae > Bythopirellula. Next base: position 3,563 of record CALMBE010000088.1, on the reverse strand, counting down.
CGGCTTTCTCGCGCAGTTTCTTGGGATCGATCCCAGCTCCATCGTCCTCGATCTCCAGCCGCACCTTGCCGGCCTGATAGCAAGCCTTCAAGTGCATGGTGCCGTGTTCTGGTTTGTTCTTTTTCTTTCGGTCAGCGGGCGATTCGATCCCATGGTCCATCGAATTGCGGATCAAGTGCGTCAGCGGATCGCCGATTGCTTCGATGATCGTCTTGTCGACTTCAACTTCCTTACCGGTAATTTCCAGATTGCACTGTTTCCCGAGTTTATTCCCCAAGTCCCGCACAATTCGCGGAAATTTGCCAAACACGGTGCCGATCTGTTGCATTCTGGTCTGCATGATCGACTCTTGCACTTCGCTGGTCACTTGGTCCAAACGCGATGCAATCGTATCCAGACCGCTGCGGTCTTTCGACGCGATGGCCTGCATGAGTTGATTGCGGCTCAGTACCAACTCACCCGCCAGATTCATCAGTTTGTCCAGTACGCCAACCGAGACGCGGATGCTGGTGTCGCTTGCCGCGGCAGGGGCGGTTTCTTTTTTCGGATTGTTGGCTTGCTCGGGCGCCGCTTCCGCAACTTGTGGAGCGGGAGACTCGGCTAATACTGATTTTGGTTCCGGAGCCTCGACGGGGGCACTCGCCTGGGCTGCCTCGGCACGCTTCGCCGCAAAGGCCCGTTCAATTTCGTCGTCCATCGAATCAACTTTGGCCGCAACGGAAACCGAGGCTTCCACTGCAACCGAATCCGGGCTGACAGGTTCTGCCCCACCGCCGGAGAACGCGCCATTGGCGATTTTCTCTAACTGGACTGTAAATGCTGTTACGTCAGCAGAGTTCGAGTTTTCGATGTCGTTGATCAAACCTAGCAAGCGGTCGGCGGACTTGAGCATGACTTCGACAATCTGCGAATTGGGTTTCAATTCCAGATTCCGCATCATATTCAAGACGTTTTCCAAGCTGTGTGCCAAGTCATTGACCTTGGTAAGCCCGAGAAAACCAGCGGCACCCTTAATCGAATGAATCGCGCGAAACACTTCGTTCACGAGGTTGACGTCGACGTTGTCGCCAGCTTCCTCGATGATTAGAAACTGGTTCTCAACATCTCCCAGATGTTCGTTGGCTTCGACGACAAATTCGCGTACTAGATCATCATCGCACGACATGGGCGTTTTCCTACTTCAGAGAGACACATCGTTTCTCGGCAAGCCAACAGGGCCGCACGCCTAGCGCGGGCGCGGTTTTCCGAGGATTCAATGCACAAAAGTAGGTTAAGAAAGGCACCCTGAAACGGCTTAAACATAGTTGCTGCCGGAAAATTCGCCGATAGCGGGTCTTCACCCTTAAAACTCGCCAGGAAAAGGGTAAACGCAAATCAAATAACCGTTGCCCTCCCAATCGGCCACCAATAACCGGTTTTTCAGGCAGATTGCCTACTCTGGCAGTAAATTCGCCTGCCCGGGGCAGTTATCGAAGGTCCTCAAAATCAGACTTATCCGCATCTTCCCACAGGTCGTCCGCGTAGCCCTCGGGAAAGGGAAATTCGGGTGATGCTTCCGGTGAGGGTTGGTTCGGTTCTGCCGACTCGGTGCCTAGGTCGGGGGATTCCGGCGCAAATCGCGCCACCCAATACTCGATCTCACCGGGTGTTAGTTGGGTAAAGGGTTTGTCGAACTGCCCCACTTCAGCAGTTGATCGGGCTTCGAGCCGCTGTTGCCAGAGCTCGGCATACCAGCGATCACTATCAATCCAGGCCGCCCTGCGCCGCCCCGCTGCACGCTGGATGCGGTGGTCGCTGGAAACCACCAGCAACGAACGCGGGGCTGTGTGCTCTCGGATTAGTTGTTCGATCAGCGCATCGGCGTCCATGTAATCTGCGGCGTAGCGAACCGTCATCCCCTGGTGACTCAAAGTGCGAGGCAATCCTGGCGGTGCCTCGGCGGCGTCAAACACTATCGTCGTCTGGACCCGCTCTTCCGCGGGTAGTGCTTCAGCCAGAAAATTAAGTAGCGCTTCGCGGCTGCGCTGAAAAGAATGTTTTCCGCCCCCGCCACTGATACCGGTCACATGCAGCAAGTTGTAACCATCGATGATCAGAGTCATGGAAACTGCTTTGCCCTACGCGCATCGCACGGAAGTAGAAACTATTCCGACAACGGCTGGGGGGAACTCCAGGCTTCGCGCTCGTTGTAGTCGTGCCACTCGCTGAACTCATCATGAAAAAAACGGGCGATCTGATGATCGACACCAAACACCGAAGCCAGCAAGGCGGCCCGAATCCACATGCCATTGCGGGCTTGGCGAAAATACACGGCCCGCGGATCGTTGTCGATTTCTGGCGGAATTTCGCCGAAATGTTGGTCCCGCGGAAATGGGTGCAGGATTGGCGCGTAACGTTTCATTCGTGCCACCAACTCTCGATTCAGTTTGTAGCGATCCAGATCGAGCGCGGCGAATTTCGCATCATCGTCGGGGTGATTATGCTCTTTTTGGATCCGCGTCATGTACAAGGCATCGACCAACTCGATCACGGGTATCCCACCGACTTGTTCCTCGAACGATTCGACTTCGAGCGTGCGCACCCCTCGGTCGGCCAATCGCTGCCGCAGATCGCTTCCGAGAGCCAGCGTGGGGTCGTTCGGTGCGATAAAAATGAGCGTCACCCCTTCGTAATTCGCCAGCAAACTAGCGAGCGAACGCACCGTCCGACCACGACCGATATCTCCACAGAAACCGTAAACCTTGTGCGCCAGACCCCGAGACAAGTCGGGATATTCTCGCTGCAATTCTTCCAAGCGGCTCGTTACCGGCGAATTCACCGGATGCGTAAACTGAAAACTCCGCTGCAAGGTGTAGATGTCCAACAAAGCCTGGGTTGGATGTTCGTCCGCACCCGAGCCCGCATTGATGATCGGAACGCTGCGGTTGCCCGAGGCTTCCAGGTCGTTCATTAAATAGGCGCACGACTCGGCCAGCCGCGCGAGTTTGCTCCGCATGATGATCATATCAAAATAGCTGGAAAACATGCGGATGGAATCGAAGCGGGTTTCCCCTTTCGATTCCGAGGATGTCGTGGGGTCGCGCACCTCGTTGCAGGTGATCCCCAGAATCTGACAGGCTGCCATAAAAGACAGAAAAGTGCGGGTCGAGGGCTGCGTAAAATACAGCATCGCCCGCTTGTGATTCAGAAGCTTGATGAGAAAGTCTTGTCCCTCGCGCATTTTCGAGAGCATGCGAATCTTGTCAGCCGTCCCGGCCAATTCTTCCAATGTGGCAACGGAAAACTGCCCGCTGAAGAGGACGTGCCTCACTCGCTCATTCCGCATGAAATCTGGAATCTTCATCCGCACCGGCCGCTGAATCCGCGGTTCGTAGTGCAACAGGTCCAACTCATCCTGTGTCGGAGTACGGACGGAAGGATCGCGCGACATCGTAAGATTCCTTCAAGAGGCGTGTGAGGACCACTCCATGGGTTATCGCATACCAAACGCCCACCCGTCAACCGCTAGCAGGGGACGGTGGGGGCCGATCTGTTTTCGAAGGATAACGTTAGCCGGCATCGTT
>CALMBE010000087.1 GCA_937860165.1 uncultured Planctomycetaceae bacterium | reverse complement strand
GCGCCGAGACGAGCACCGCCATGTTGCCGGGCTTATGCTCGTTGCGCATCATACGCATGTGGGCCTTCGGTATCTGCTCCCAGGAAAACACTTCCGACATGCAGGGATCGATGCGCCGCTCAATGACGAGCTTGTTGGCCTGAGACGCTTGCTGCAGGTTGGCGAAATGCGAACCTTGAACGCGCTTCTGGTGCATCCAGAGATAGCGCGCATCCATGGTGAGATTGTAACCAGTCGTCCCGGCGCAGATAACGACCATGCCACCGCGCTTCACCACCTGGACGGAGACGGGAATCGTCGATTCACCGGGATGCTCGAATACGCAATCGACGTTCACGCCTTTGCCGGTGGTTTCCCAGATGGCGGCACCAAACTTGCGCATTTCCTTCAACCAAACAGCGTATTCTGGTGAATTGACCTTTGGCAGCTGTCCCCAGCAATTGAATTTCTTGCGATTGACGACGCCTTTAGCGCCGAGCTGCCTGACGAAATCTATTTTGTCGTCCTCGGACACAACGCCGATGGCATTCGCACCCGAGGTAGCGCAAAGCTGCACTGCGAAGCTACCGAGACCGCCTGAAGCGCCCCAAACAAGAACATTGTGCCCCGGACGCAGGACGTGAGGCCGATGCCCGAACAGCATCCGGTAGGCCGTCGCGAGAGTAAGTGTGTAACAAGCACTCTCTTCCCAAGTCAGATGCTTGGGACGCTCCAGCAGCTGGCGATCCTGCACCCGGCAGAATTGGGCGAATGAGCCGTCTGGTGTTTCATAACCCCAGATGCGCTGGCTCGGCGAGAACATCGGGTCGCCACCGTTGCATTCCTCATCGTCGCCATCGTCTTGGTTGCAATGTACCACGACTTCGTCGCCAACCTTCCAGCGCTTGACCTTCGAACCGACGGCCCAAACAACGCCTGAAGCATCGGAACCGGCGATATGGTAGGGCTGTTTATGAACGTCGAACATTGAAATCGGAGTGCCGAGGGAGGCCCAAACCCCGTTATAGTTGACGCCTGCGGCCATCACGAGCACCAGCACATCATGGCTGTCGAGCTGCCACGTTGGAACAACTTCCACCTGCATGGCCGTGTCGGGCGGACCCTGCCGCTCCTTGCGGATGCTCCAAGCGTACATATTCTTCGGCACATGGCCGAGGGGCGGAATTTCGCCGACTTCGTAAAGGTCCTTTTTGCCCACTCCGGATACAAACTCTTGCGCAGTCATTCCGGCTCCCGATGCAGTTGTAGCGGCGACAGTCTTGCTGGCCATCTCGTTCCCGTCTCCCGGACAGCCCCGCAGTTAGAGGATCGGTCCGCATTCTCGATTGATTTTGTTACCGGAAGGCGCTGCCTTTCGGGCGCACTGTATCAAGCACGTTTTTGCGCTGCAATGAAGGGGTCACATTGCGGCTTTGTTGCACTTTTGGGCAGCCGTCAAGAAGTCCTTAACTGACTTGGCGATAGTATGAAAGAACTGGAGATTTAGACTTCCGGCGGCCCGTAAGACGCTGCTTGGAACAGTTTCCGCTCTGCCACAAGACTCGAGGTCACGATGTGGGAATCGATAATTGAAGCCCTGCAAAAGCTCGGCGACGTCAACACGTTCACCGTAATCGTCGTGATCGGCCTTGTTGCGATTGCCAATTGGCTGATCAAGTTGCTGACGGATTCGACCGGGTTTGCCATCCTTTTCACTCCTGCCATGATTTTGGGCGCATTGGCAGCCAACTACCTGTTTTTCGAATTCTATTTGATGCCGACCCAGGACAAGAATTCGAACATCGTCATCGCTTCGGCCCTGGGTGTTCTGGCGGCGATGGCTTTTATGCTCAACCCGACCCGAACGATCCCGACACCGTTTATGCCGAATCGCAAGACGGAAATTTGCTTCGTAGAAATGTTAGAACGGGCGAAACCAGAAGCATTCGTCCACGCGAGGAAATTGGCGAAAAGAATTTCCGTTTTCAATGGAATTCGCCGATCCTTATTTCAAAATACAATTCAAACACAATTTATTACGCTGGA
>CALMBE010000086.1 GCA_937860165.1 uncultured Planctomycetaceae bacterium | reverse complement strand
GACGGACGCAGGGGGCGCGTTGAGCAGCGTCCGGCCGGTCCGCACTGCAGTCAAGTCGAGCGCGCGCAGCACATCGCGCGGAAACGGCACGTTGAATCCATAGGTCACCTGATACAAGGCAGCCTGTGGCGCCATGCACTCGAACACCGCACTCAGAATGGCCATCGCCTCGTCCGGCTTGAGCAGCAGGAACGGCACGCCGGAGACCACGGCGCCCACTTTCTTGCCGCCGAACAGATCGCGCTTCACGAGATCTGCGGCGTTCATGCAGTGGACGTGAACACCGGGGAAATCCCGCTGCAGCCGTGAGCAGAACTCGTGGTTGGTTTCGACCAGCGTCAGATCGCCGGGCGCCACGCCACGCGCCAGAATGGCCCGCGTGAATGCCCCCGTGCCGGGCCCCAGTTCGAGCACTGGCGCTTGACCCGGCTCGATTTCCTGGGCCATCAGATTGGATGCGGCCGGACCGGAGGGAACAAGTGAGCCCACCTCCCTGGGGTTGCGGAAATACTGGACCAGAAAAGTCAGATGCTCTTTCACCCCGGCGACCTTGTCGGCGTCCAGCGGCATGCGATTCGTACGCCCCATCGTTTCCCCCTAGAACCTGATCGCAGCGTCGAGTGCCACACGTCGCGGCACTTGACGATGTGTGAATCAGGTGCTCAAGCAAAGCATCCGGCGCCAGCCATTTTTGTTGGCAGGCACTAGAACCACGCCGCGCAAATATCCAACGCCGATGGCGTCGTCGATACCCTTGAATCCGTTCCTATACCTCATGCCCCCCAGCAACGCCATGTGACGACAACGCCACGTGACCACAACGCAGGCGCAGGAAATTCGCAATCCCGCGCCGACGACATGACCGGGGCTATTCCCCCGGCTTGTGTGAATACGTTGCAGTGATGCCGTCGTCGCCGCCGTCCGGCCCCGGTCCCGGCTTTTCGAGCTGCAGATATCTGCGCACGCCGAGCGGCAGGAGGAGCAGATACAGCACGCTGACGGCCGCCAGCGTCGCATACGGATAAACCAGCAGCAGCCCGACCGCGACGACACCGAGCACCAGGAGAACGACCGGGTATTCCCGCGCGATCCGGTCGCCGGTCAGCTTGCCGGCGAAGGTCGGGATCGTCGACACCATCAGGAAGGCCACCGTCACCGTGTAGGCGATGATCGTCCACGATATCCACAGCGGTTGCGGCGCAAACGCGGGCAGCACCGGATCGCCGGTCGAACGCAGCCCATCGAGATAGATTGGCAGCAACGCCAGGATGGCGCCTGCAGGAGCCGGCACACCGGTCAGGTAGTCCTGCTCCCAGACGAGTCGCTTTCGCTCGATCGTCGCGTTGAGGCCGCGCGAGCGGACTTTAGTTCGCGTGTCCAATCGATCGCTACTGAAATCAACACTCTTACCGAACAGATTCAAAAGCTCAATCTTCAAATTGTTACTACCGAAGGAGGGGGCACCACGGGAAGCGACGCTGGTGGTCTGCGGAGCCAGCGGAGTGTTGCCTTGTCGGAGCTTGCCAAACTGGCCGATGTACGCGTAAGCGAATCCCAGTCGGGCTCCGTCAACGTATCGCTCAACGGCCAATTGTTGGTGTTCGAGGCAACTCGCCGCACCGTGGAATCGGTGAGTGTCGAGGAAGATGGGGTTTCCTCTACGAAGATCCGCTTTGTCGACGACAAGGGTATCCTGGAGGTCAGCGGGGGTGAGCTTAGTGGGGTCTACGCGGCCCGCGATGAAGTCCTCGGCGGATTTGTCGAAAGCATCGACAATTTTGCTCGTTCGCTGGCGTTTGAATTCAACAAACTCTACAGCCAAGGGCAGGGAATCGACGGATTCACCGAGGTCACCAGCACCGCGAGTGTGAGCGATGCTAGTGCAGCGCTCAATGCGGCGGGCCTTGACTACACGCCCACCAGCGGCAGTTTTACTGTCTTAGTGAGGAATAAACTCGACAAGGTAACGAAGACCTACGACGTTGCCATCGATCTGAATGGACTCGATGACAATGACACGACTCTCAATTCTCTGGCTGCACAGCTGAATGCAATCGACGGAATCTCTGCAGAGGTCAGTTTCGACAATCAGCTCGTCCTGAGTTCCGATTCGGCGGATATCGATTTCAGTTTTGGGATTGATTCGCCTAGCGACGAAAGTGGTGTGTTAGCGGCCTTGGGAATCAACACGTTTTTTACCGGTGCAGATGCGGCGACCTTGGGAGTCAATGAACAACTGCTTGGAAGTGCGCGAGCGGGAGCGAAATTCGCGGCTAGCACTACGGGGATCAACGTGGGAACCGAGAATGCACTGCGATTAATCGGTTTGTACGATGCCTCGCTTTCGACCCTCGACGGAAGTTCGATTCGTGAGATTTACGACACCATTATCAACCAAACTACCCAAGGAGCGACCATTACCACGGCCGTGGCCGATGGCTTGCGAGTCTTTGCCGGGACTCTCGAAGCCAGTGCCCAGGCGGTCAGCGGAGTGAATGTCGATGAAGAAGCGATCGACATGATTCTATTGCAACAAACTTACCAAGCTTCGGCACGATACATCAGCACACTTTCCGAGTTGCTCGATGTCTTGATTAGAATTTGACGCAGTTTTAGAGCGCAAAGCTGAGAAGTAATACTTAGAACGTGTTTTG
>CALMBE010000085.1 GCA_937860165.1 uncultured Planctomycetaceae bacterium | reverse complement strand
CAAGAATGAGTTGTGTCGACTCGAACCCCAAATCTAGGTGTTGTCAAAGCACTAGGATCATTCCCGGCGCAAGGGTTAGAATCTGCTCACAAACTCATACGCCCCCGACTCGACGGTGTACACATTGCGGTCACCATCGCGGCGGACGAATTTCACCCCCGGGGCCTCGGCGACGGGTTTGCCACTCTCGGTCACGGGGGCATCTTTCTGAGCAGGCAGAAGCACCGTTGCGGTGGTGTTGGCGGGAATCGAAAAACGCAAAGTGAATACACCCTCTTCGCGTTCCCAGCGGACTGCGATCTTGCCCCGTACGGACTGGTAACATGCCTCGGCCCAAGTGAGATCGCCCACGGGGGTCGGCCGGATGACGAACTCCTCGAACCCTGGCCCGGCGGGGTCGCTATCGATGCCGACCAGGTATTTGTAGAACCACTCGGTAATTTGCCCGAGCATGAAATGATTGTGCGAAGTCTGATGATTCGCATCCCACGCTTCGGTAAGACTCGTTGCACCGCGTTTGAGTTGGAATCCGTAGCCCGGTTTCTCATCTTGGTTCATCATCTCGAAGATCACGTCCGAACGGCCACCGTCGGCCAGTGCCAAAAGCAAATATCGGAAACCGACATCGCCTGCCGTCATCGCGTTGCCACGGTCTTGCACATCCTTGACCAATGCGGCGAACGCAGCGGCACGATCTTCGGTGCGGGCGAGCCCTAGGACCAAGGCCAGTGCGTTGGAACATTGCGAGTTGGTGGCGTAGGTGCCGTCGGCATTGCGAAACTTTTTGAGCCAAGCCGCTCGGATTTCCTCGGCAAGGTGGGTGTATTTTTCGACATCGGCCTGCTTGCCTAAAAGCCGGGCGATGTCGGCCATCGTTTGGGCGTCGTGGAAATAAAAGGCCGTGGCGGTCACGGGAGGGGGGGTGAGTTGGGCGTGGCCGGGGTGATCCGCGGGTCCTAGGTCGAACCAATCGCCGAGCCCTTCTTCGAGGATGTGATCGGTCGACTTCGCAACTAGATACTCCATGTATTTCTGCATGGCGGGATAATAATCTCGCATGAGCGACGTATCGCCCGTGAATTGGTATTGCTGCCAGGGAACTAGCATGAAGGAGCAACCCCACTCCGCCGCAGCCCGAAACTTGCCGGATAATTCGACGTACTCGGGGGCAATGTTAGGAATCAAACCGACATCGGTCTGCGAGTCGGCCATGTCGCGCATCCCTTTGACAAAGATGCGGTTCACATCGAATTCATAGCGGATCGCGGGGCCGTTGAGGTGGTACTGTTCGAGCCAGCCGAGTTTTTCGCGGTGGGGACAATCTGTGAGCACCGAAACCATGTTCGAACGCTGAGCCCACCGCACCAAGGTGCGAATGCGATTCAAGAGTTCGCTCGAACAGCGAAACTCTCCCACCGGTTCGGCGGTGGAATGCACAACTACCCCGAGGAGCTGGGTCACTTGGGGGAGTTCCCCCTCCACTTGAGCGGGGGACTTGTCGAGCTGCAGGTAACGGCAACCGGCATAAAAAAATCGCGGGAACCAGGTTTCCTCGCCGTCGGTCCCTTTGGTGTATTGCCACCAAGCACCCCCCCGATCGCCACCGCAGGTGTCGCGGTTGATATTCCCTTGATCGTCCAGCACCTCGGCATGGGTGAGTCGAACGGTGCTGCCGGCGGGCCCTGTGACGGTGATACGCGGCATGAACGAGGCATTCTGTCCCAGGTCGATCACGTCGCGGGTGTTACCAATTGGGTTCGTCGATTTGGGAACGAAAATTTCAATTTCTTCCAGGGGAGGGGCGCTCGCCGAAAGTCCCCGCAAGATACCGCTGGAACGCACAAGTTCCACGGCGTGGGCCCAGGTGCGACTATCGAAGGAAACCGTGTCCCAACCCTTGGGCATCAGACGGGCATCGTAATCCTCCCCCCCATAGATGTCGTTGTAAGTGATCGGCCCCGGTGCGACTTGCCAAGATTCGTCGGTGGCCACCACCTCACGACTGCCGTCGGCGTACTCGATTTCAATTTGCCCAAAGGCCCGTTGAGGGCCGAAGCTTCCTTGAAAATTGGAGGAACGATTTCTCCACTCGGTGTGGTACATGCCATCGCCCAGCATGAGCCCCACGGCATTGTCCCCTTGGCGAACCAACTCGGTGAGATCGTGCGTTTCGTACAAACAAGTGCGATCGTATTTCGACCAACCTGGGGCGAGTAAATGATTGCCAACCTTTTGCCCATCGAGGGTCAACTCGTAGTGTCCAAGTCCGCAGATGTGGGCGATTACCCGAGTGTAGCCGGGCTTGACGGTAAACGTTTTCCTGAGGAGTACCGATTCGGTTTGCCAGGGGGCGACAATCCATTTGGCTTTCCAATCCGAGTCGGCCAGGATTCCCATGGTCCAAGTGGCGGCTGGACTCCATGGCGAAGGTTCATCCTGTTCGTCCCAGGAGCGGACGGACCAAAACACTTGTTGGGAGGACTTAAGTTTCTCGCCCGCGTAGGGGATGAGCAGCGTGGCCGGTGAAAGTTGTTTGCCCGAATCCCAGAGATCGGGCTTGTCTTGATCGAGAAGCTCCGGCGATGTTGCGACACGGATCTGAAAGGCTGACTGCTTCTGACCGCGACGAGAACCGATCAATTGCCAGGAGAGCCGTGGATTCGGAATATCGACCCCCCGCGGATCGACTGCATACTCCGTGCGGAGGTTGTTTGCAGACCAATCGGCGGCAATGGCAGCAAAGCCGGAGAAAGCGATGATTCCCGAGAGTGCAAGTAAACAAGTTCGATGACGAGTCGAGATCACTTTGAGATTCCTTTGTTGTTGACTTGTCTGACTGATTAGGAACGGTTCAAAAACGACTACGGCACTTTCCACTTCGTGCGAGCGAACAATAATGCTACCACGGAGTCACAGTGAAAACAACTACGGCACTTTCCGCTTCGTGCGAGCGAACAATAATAGTACCACGGAGTCACAGAGGGCACGGAGTGGATAATTATTTGGTAGTGGTACACTTTGGCCACCAAAATGATAGGAGCGGTCTCTGACCGCGAGAGTCTTAAGGACTCTCGGCGACAAGAGTCGCC
>CALMBE010000084.1 GCA_937860165.1 uncultured Planctomycetaceae bacterium | reverse complement strand
CACCTACAACTACGCGGCGCTGTGGATCAGCATGGCGCACAGCATTCCGACGTACATGCTGGCGTCGGGGCTGATGGCCTCGGGCATGAACTGGTGGCAAGCACTCCTCACCATCCTGCTCGGCAACACCATCGTGCTCGTGCCGATCCTGCTCAACTCGCACCCCGGCACGAAGTACGGCATCCCTTTCCCGGTCTTCGCGCGGGCGGCCTACGGCACGCTGGGCTCGAACGTGCCGGCCCTGATGCGCGCGCTCGTGGCCTGCGGCTGGTTCGGCATTCAAACCTGGATCGGCGGCTGGGCGATCTACAAGATTCTCACCGTGTTCGTACCGGCCTGGGATAAGCTCGAAAATCTCCCCGCTATCGGCATCAACCCCGCGCAACTGGCCTGTTTTCTGTTCTTTTGGTCGATCAACATGTTCGTCATCTTCAAAGGGATCGACTCGATTCGCGTGCTGCTGAACATCAAGGCCCCGCTCCTGATTGCGCTTGGACTCGCTCTCCTGGCCTGGGCCTATTTTCGGGCCGATGGTTTTGGAGCGATGCTTGCCAAACCTTCCGAGTTCGTCCCAGGGGGTACCAAGGCAGGAAACTTCTGGCCCTTTTTCTTCTCGGCGCTCACCGCAAACGTAGGATTCTGGGCCACGTTGTCGCTCAACATCCCCGACTTCAGCCGCTACGCCTACTCGCAGCGCGATCAGATTTGGGGACAAACCCTCGGGCTCCCCACCACGATGGCCCTCTTTTCCTTCATCGGCGTGGCCGTCACCAGTGCGACCGCCGTCATCTATGGGCAGACCGAGTGGGACCCCGTCGTGGTCCTCAGCAAGTTCACGAATCCGGTGGTGTTGGTAATCGCCATGATCTCGCTCTGCGTGGCAACGCTCGCCACAAACATCGCCGCCAACGTGGTCAGCCCCGCCAACGATTTTGCCCACCTCTGGCCGCGGGTGATTTCCTTCCGAGTCGGTGGTTTCATCACGGGCCTCATCGGCATTCTGATGCAACCCTGGAAGCTGATCGCCGACCCCACCGGTTATATTTTCCGCTGGCTGGTAGCCTATTCCGCTTTGTTGGGTGCCGTGGGAGGAGTGTTGCTTGCCGACTACCTCGTGCTACGTCGCACACAACTCGACCTCGCCGGTCTCTACCGCCGCGAAGGACCCTATTGGTATCGCGGCGGATTCAATCCCCTGGCGATGATCGCACTCGTGCTCGGAATTCTCCCCTGCGTCCCAGGTTTTTTAATGCAAGTGTCCGAGTCTTGGGCCGATTCGATTTCCCCGTTCTGGGCCGATCTCTACCACTACGCCTGGTTCATCAGCTTCGGCGTTTCCTTCGTGGCGTACTTGGTGCTGATGAAGTTGTTTTCTGCTAAAATCGAATAGTAGGGAGCAATCTGCTTATGTCGACCGGCGAAGAAATACCTACTGTTGTCTCATTTGGCGAAGACGTTTTGGAAAGGATGGTCTTGGCAGTGGAAAAAGTGCGCGATCGACTTCGCAGAACCGCCGCGGCATTGGAAGCGGCTCGTGTTCCCTATGCAGTTATCGGAGGCAACGCCGTGGCAGCCTGGGTTTCAAAAGTCGATGCGAGCTCGGCGCGCAACACCGCAGATGTTGATCTGTTAGTCAATCGAAGCGATTTTGCATCAATCAAAAAAGCTCTCGAACAAGCGGGGTTTTTTTATCGCCATGTGAAGAGCATCGACATGTTTTTAGATGGAGATGGAGCTAAGGCTCGCGATGCCGTACACATTCTCTTTGCAGGCGAGCGTGTTCGGCCAGAAGATTTACTCCCGGCTCCCGAGCTCCATATTGATAAAGAACATCGCGCCTTCCGACTGCTGAATCTTGAAGAGCTTGTACGAATGAAACTCACCTCTTATCGTGACAAAGATCGCACACATTTGCGCGACATGATCGAAGTCGGGCTTGTCGATCAATCCTGGATAACAAAGCTTCCGCCCGAACTTGCCACGCGACTGCAAGTGATTTTGGATAATCCCGAGGGATAGCTATAAAGGTCGATAAGTTTTCCACGATGGAGGGTGCCATGGCCACGGCGGTACCCCGCATTGGCCATGCTTGCGCGGAGATTCTCATGCCCATACCGGAGTACCAGTGTGGGCATGGCACCCAATCTGAATCACTGATCGGCCCTGAGGTAGCGGCGCGTTCAATTGACTGCCCCTTACTCGGCCGCAATAATGCGGAAAAGCTTCTTCCGCACTTCGCTACCGTCGAATACCTATCAGCCAACTGTAGTGGTTAGAAAGTAGGTCACCATGGCAGGTTCATCATTCGCATTTCAGTGCAAAAACTGTTCTGCCAAACTTCAAGTCAAGAGTA
>CALMBE010000083.1 GCA_937860165.1 uncultured Planctomycetaceae bacterium | reverse complement strand
CGGAGTACCGCCGTGGCCATGGCACCCTCATTTTTCGGTTTGACAAAGCACTAGAGCGCAAAAAAAGCTCCCAGAAAAGCACGCGTCCCAGGGGGGCAAAGGACGTTGTTACTTTTCCGGGAGCGATTGGTCGCAGCGACGCTTGGCGTCATGCGGACGGGTGAGAATCGTTCGGTTCTCACTCGCCAGGGGGTGTATCGAGGCGGTGGAAGGCATCCGTGCCTACCAGCCGCTTCGGGGTCGACCGGCTCAAGCTAGTCGACCCTCCACATGGGCTTCGTTTGTGTTGTGTTCCTCATTCAAGAGATAAATTCTGCCGCAATCGTTCGAGGAAAGTTTTGAGAAAACTGGTGAGCTTCCTTGCCTCGTGTTCTCAGTGGCAGTTGGTTGTGCGTTCGTCGTGGGGGGAGAATAAGGCCGCCTCGAAATGCGGTCAAGGTCGATTTGCTGATCCCTCAAAAAACTTTTTCATTCACCATCATGAAAAAGTCTTTTCGCAATTCTCTGCCACTCCTACTGCTGAATTCCTGGTTACCGTGACTTGTATGCTGCTCAGGTAATTGTCACCAAACCACTTGTGACAGCACACCATCGAGACCGCTAGCACTACGCCACCTGCTGATAATTCTGTTGATGTGCTAGCCGAATCCAGGCGCATAATTCCGCCGTGGTTGGTTTGGAAATGGTGGCTATCCAAGAATGCTTTACTTGGTCGCGCCACAGTGATTCGACCTTGGCAATCAATTCCGTCGGCGCGCTGCGGGCAAGAGCCACAGCCGAACCAATTCCAAGCGTGGCAAGGATGCGTACGGCCTCGGCCGAAAGTTCGGGAACCGACAACAGAAGCCGAGCTTCACGTTGCCAAGCGGCAATTGTTTCTGCGGAAAATTGCCGATCCGCCGCCGCTTGCGGCTTAGCAGCCAGCAGTTCGCTGACAGTGCGCACCCCCACCGTAGCCAACCGCCCCGCCGCCCGCGGCCCGAGCGACAACACATCACACGCATTGCTTTGCAAAGTCCAAGTCACCATGGGGCGGGATAATAGAGACTTAGCGAATTCGCGCGAAGAGCGAACTTAGCCGGCAGTGTCCCACTGCCGAGCAAGCAAGGTGCAGCATTGCCTCGCGGCTAATCCGCTACCATGCGGTCAACTTCCGCCCAGAACGTGACTAATTCCAGTGTCAATTCCGCCAGCAGGGGCGATTGATAGCGATTGTCGTGTTGTGGCTGAACTTCAAAGCGACCAGTGCGATTGATGAGAAAATCGAAATGACGGCGCTCGGGATCGACGATCCAGTATTCAGCCACGCCCGTTTCGGCATAGAGATTGAGCTTGTCGACACGATCTCGGCGGGCATTGCTTTCCGACAAGATTTCGATCACCAAATCCGGTGGGCCTTCGACGTGACGCTTCACTATGTGGCGACGCTCTTTGGATACGTACATCAGATCGGGCTGCGGGATCGAATGGTCCGCCAACTCAACATCCATCGGAGCAGCACAACCTTTTCCGCCACCAGTTCTGGCTGCTCCAAGAATGAATTCCGTGAGCAATGCAGAAATAGCCTGATGCAAATAATTCGGCGAAGGGGACACTATCAAATTCCCCAGAATTAGTTCGACAGGTTCCCCTTCAGGCAATTCCCAATAGTCTGCCGCTCGATAGGGTCCAAGCGACGTAGGAGGCGAGTAGCCGGTAAGCGTTACATACTGGGGAGTGATGGTGCTCATGGCAGTATTATAACCTTAAAGTTGCGAATGCCAGCCCGGGGCAATGAGATTTCCCCTGACCGGGTACCACTTTGCCTCGCGGCTACTCTCCGCGTACCCTGCGCCTCTGCGTGAATACTTCTACCGAGCAATCACCGCGAATCGATCTTGCAGGGCTTCGACTTCCATCACTTCGTCACGGAGTGCTTCCATCTCGCTTACTTTGGACAGCCCTCAGGGAGGATTCTAAGTCATTGTTCACCGTTTGATGAGCACATGAAGCCCTTCTTGGGTAAAGTGGGAGTCGTTCGTCAAAATCTCTTGAATCCCCTCGGCCCGCATCACATTCATGGAGATGCAATCGGTAAGGCTGTAACTCTTGTCGGGCCGATTCTCGAACAGCGCGAGTCCGTTAACGAAACCCTCTCTCGATTGCGGAAGTACGCTTACTCCCGGATCGACCAAAATCGCTCGAACCACGCGCACGGCTGTGACCCGCATCCAAGGGCCGCCCTTAGCCATTGCAGTGAGAAACTCACTGAGCACTTCATCCGTTGTGACAAGGACAGCTTCGCCAATATTTCGGCGTGCTTGTAAGGCGGCAGCCCGCCAGGAATCTTTGGGCCGGGAAATCGCAACCCAATACAGAGTGTCGGCAAAGACCGCCTTCATTCCCGACTTGTTCCAAAAATGTAGTGATCAAGGTTTTCCGACAAGTCGGCCGGTAGCGAATCCCACTCCTCTTCCGGAACTTCAGCTGCAATCTGCGAGATGTGATCTTCTATCGAGACTACTTCAGGCGAACCATTGGGTTGTGGTGCAACCATGGGCACAATATGCAATTCAACTTCACTCCCCTCGGGCAGAGCAACTGGTCCGACGGGGCGAAAGACGCCTGCCTCAAAAGTCGCATGTATAGATTGCATGGAAACTAGCCTTGATTGTAAATCGATTTCACCTAACTTCATTATAGCTTTCACAGCGGGCAAATTGCTAGCGCCATGTGAGACGTTGCGTCCGCGCTCCCGCCGACTCTGCGTGAAAAATCCTACCGAGCAATCACCGCAAACCGATCTTGCAGGGCTTCCACTTCCATCTCTTCGTCACGGAGTGCTTCCATCGCGGCAACAGCGGCGGTGGCGGCTTCGAGGGTCGTGATACAGGGCACTCCCGACTGCACGGCGGCGGCGCGGATTTTTCCCTCATCGGTGCGGGCACCTTTGCCACGCGGAGTATTCATTACCAGGGCCACATCGGAGTTGGCCAAATAGTCGAGCAAATTCGGGTGCCCCTCGCGAATTTTTTTTACCTGCTCTGAGGGAATCCCCGCGTCCGAAAGAACCTTGGCGGTCCCTTCGGTCGTTAACAGCGAAAAACCCATGGCGCGGAGCCTGCGGGCTAAATCAACCACCTGGGACTTGCCGCGATCGGCGACGCTGACGAACACATTTCCCTGGCTGGGGAGCACCGTCCCGGCGGCAAGCTGGCTCTTGGCAAAGGCCATGCTAAACCGCGGACTGATCCCCATCACTTCACCCGTGGAGCGCATCTCGGGACCGAGCACGATATCCACTCCTGCAAACTTGATGAACGGAAGTACGCTTTCCTTGATCGACACATGGCTGGGGATCGGGTCTTCGGTGATTCCTTGCTCGGCGAGCGAAACCCCCGCCATCACCTTCGCCGCGATGCGCGCGACCGGCATTCCAGTGGCCTTGGCCACAAACGGCACCGTGCGGCTCGCACGAGGATTGACTTCGATAACGTAAATAACTGGTCGAGAGTCGAGAGTCGAGAGTCGAGCGCCAGAGGAATTCTCTGGCTCTGGGCTCTCAGCGCTCGACTCTTGACTCCCCTCCCACCTTACCGCGAATTGCACGTTCATCAGGCCGACGACTTTGAGCTCACGCGCCAAGGCTGCCGTGGCTGCGCGGATTTCTCGCACCACGGGTCCCGGCAAACTGTAGGGGGGAATCGCGCAGGCCGAGTCGCCGGAGTGAATTCCCGCTTCTTCGATATGCTCCATGATGCCGGGAACGATCACATCCTGGCCATCGCAAATCGCGTCGACATCGACTTCGGTAGCACCTTCCAGAAATCGATCCAACAACACCGGCTGACCCTGGGCAACGGCAAAGGCCTCGGCCGTGAATTTTTCCAGTTGCTGCTGATCATAGCAAATTTCCATCGCGCGGCCGCCGAGGACGAAACTCGGGCGAACCAACAATGGATAACCGATCTGCACCGCAATCCGCCGGGCCTGGTCCATCGTGCGGGCGATGCCGTTGGCTGGCTGTTTGAGCTTCAATCGTTCGAGAAGTTGTTGAAACTTTTCACGATCCTCGGCCATTTCGATGGATTCGACACTCGTGCCGATGATTGGCACCCCGGCAGTTTGGAGCGCGCGGGCCAGATTCAGCGGTGTCTGCCCGCCGAATTGCACGATGACTCCATCGGGCTGCACTCGGTCGCAGATATTGAGGACATCTTCCACCGTCAGCGGCTCGAAAAATAGCAGATCGCTGGTGTCGTAATCGGTGCTGACCGTCTCGGGATTCGAGTTGACCATGATCGACTCGATGCCCAATTCGCGCATCGCATAGCTGGCATGGCAACAGCAATAGTCGAATTCAATTCCCTGGCCGATGCGGTTCGGCCCCCCCCCGAGGATCATGATGGTTAGGGGTCGAGAGTCGAGAGTCGAAAGCAGTGAGCCAGCCAAGGGTGCATTGACTCTGGCTCTCGACCCTCGACTCTTAGCTCTTAACTCCTTCGCCGGTACCTCATCCTCATCCTCATAGGTCGAGTAGAAATACGGCGTATAGGCCTCGAACTCCGCCGCGCAGGTATCGACCGACTTGAACGTGGTGACGATTCCCAGGTCCAGGCGATGCTGCCGCACTTCCAACAACGTGCTCCCCAATAGCACGGCCAATTGTTGATCGGAAAATCCTTGGCGTTTGGCGGTCCGTAAAAGTTCCGGTGAGAGGTTGTCGAAATTCCCCGCACCTCGAATGCGTTCTTCGGTCTCGACGATCTCGGCCAAATTATCCAGGAACCACGGATCGATGCCCGTCGCCGCGCGGCCGACGCGGAACAAGGATCCGCGGAGCTGCGCCACGAGGCTCGAGCGGAGTACCCTGCGGTGGCGTACGAGCGGGACCTCCAGGAGGACCTCGAGGGAGCCGCGCCGAGGCGCCGAGCCCTGCAGGTCGAGGCGGAGGTCGTCGAACAAGAGGCTCAGCGCCGAAGCGTCGGGTGAGAGCGTCTGCGAGAAGTGCACGGCCCCGGAGTCGCCGAGGATCCGTGCCTGTCCAAAGGTCAGAGCCGAACCCATCGTTTGCATGTTCATCTCTCCGTTCCCTCCCGCGCTCGAGTGTATCGCCGCCGAGAGCGCAGGCAAGCGCGCCACGGACGGCCAGGACCATCGCGCGGAGCCGCACGTCGGCCCGGGCGTAGAATCTCGCCCCGCCCGATGCTGCTGACGATCACCTCCACCGCGCAGCCGGCGACCGATCTCGGTTATCTGCTGCACAAGAACCCCGGCGCGGTGCGCAGCGTCGAGCTGTCGTTCGGGCACGCGCACGTCTTCTATCCCGAGGCCACGCAGGAGCGCTGCACGGCGGCGCTGATGCTCGAGGTCGATCCGGTCGCGAAGATCGTCCGGCTCGCGCCGGGCGCGCTGGACGACTTCATCGATCGCCCATTGCGCCGCCTCATACGGCAGGCCGTCGCGGTTGTCGATCAGGCAGACCGCCGCCTTGTCCGAGGCCAGCTTCGGGCGCGCGGCACCATCGGCACGGCCGTTCTTCAGGAAGCCGCAATAGAACGGCACGCGCGACATGCCATGCGTCGGCAGGCCGTGCTCTTCGGCGCGCACCAGGTGCTTCGCCGCGGCTTCGGCCATCACCGGGTTGGCGCCGGCCTTTTCGAGGGCATTTCGCGCGAGGCGCAGCAATTCTTCGCTTTTCTTCTTCATAATATTCATTCTAAAGGAGGAATACCCATGGGCAAGTTCATTGAACTCAGCGCAGCCGACGGCCACAAGTTCGCGGCCTTCGTCGCGCAACCTGCAGGCAAGCCGCGCGGCGGCGTGGTGGTGATCCCGTCGTTCGCGCTGGGCCGCACGCAGGACGTCCTCTACCATCTGGCGGCGCTCCAGCACGAAGGCTTCCTGAGGAACGACCAGGTGATCCTCGACAGCCCGATG
>CALMBE010000082.1 GCA_937860165.1 uncultured Planctomycetaceae bacterium | reverse complement strand
AGTGTCCTCCGTGGCTCTGTGGTTTTATTGAAATGGGGAAGTTATTTTTGAGCCCTGCCTAAGAGCGGGACGCGCAGCCAAAACCTTGAGAGAGATACGTTCTAGCATCAGGCATCGTTGGTTGCCTGGGTCGCAAGCAGACGCGCCAAAGTTTCAGCGAGACTGTTTAGCGATTTGCGATCCGGGAGCGTGAACGACAAGCGTTGTCGCCCTCCATCTTCTTCGCTCACGCACTGGCCCAGACGCTGTTTTAAGTTGTCAACCAGCGCAGGAGAAGGTGCGGGGGCCTGGTCGTTCTGGGATACCAGTTCCCCGAGGAAATTGAACACGGCACCGAGCAACTCGCCCCCGGCGGCGGCAACCCGCTGTTGGTGGTCTTGCAAGCCGACTGCCTCGGTTTTGACTTCTGGCGCCGAAGCTGCTTGGGGCTTGGCACCCAACAGGATTTCGAGTCGATTCCTAAGTTCTTCTCCGTTGCTCACAAGCGATACTTCGTCGACGTCCGACTCCACATCCAAGGCCGCCAGTGCCAAGTCCTTCTTGGCTGAGAGCGTGCTGAGCAAGCTCTCTTCGAGGGTCTGTTCGGTCACCAGGAGATAGACCTGCACGGGCCGCTTTTGGCCCATGCGATGAGCCCGGGCGATCCGTTGTTCCAGGACCGCCGGATTCCAGGGCAGGTCGACATTGATCACCGTGTCCGCCGCCTGCAGGTTGAGCCCAGTCGACCCCGCGTTGGTAGAAAGAAAAAGTTGGCATTCGTCGTGATTCTGGAAACGATTCACCAGAGTCTGACGCTGCTGCTGCGGCACGGAACCGTCGAGTCGAACGTACTCTAGCCCCAGTCGTTTGAGAATCTTTTCAATCAGATCCAGCATCGTGGTCCATTCGGAGAATAGCACAGCCTTGCGGGCTGGTTCTGAAAAGAGACGTTCCAGTAATTCTGCAATGCGCTCCAATTTGCTCGAATAGGAAGGTTCTTCCTTGTTGCAGAGGTAGGTGCTATCGGCCGACATGCGGCACATCAGCAAGGCCTGCCTCAAGCGGAGCAGGTCCATTTCGGAAATGAACGGCTTGCGGACGATCTGCGCAACGATTCGCATGTGTCCTTCATGAACGGTTGCTTGTTCCTCCGTGGGAGCGATTCGGACAATCTCGGTGGTGCGTTCCGGGAGTTGCTGAAGCACGTTGGCACGAGTCCGCCGTAATAGGATCGGCTGCAACACCCGGCGGAGGTGATCGAGATTCTTGTAGCCGAGCACCTTCCCCTTATCATCTACGATGCGATGCCGGTTGAGAAACCGAAAGGCAGGCCCCAGTCGGCGGTCGTCGACGAACTGCACTACGCTGTACAGTTCATCCAGCCGGTTTTCCAAAGGCGTTCCGGAAAGGACTAAAGCAAAACGCGAGTTCAAGCGTTTGACCGTGTTGGTGGTCTTCGCCTCCCAGTTCTTGATCCGTTGGGCTTCGTCGAGAACGATCAAATCCCATTTTACGCGCTCGATGGAGGGCAAGTCACGGAGCACCTGTTCGTAGTTGCAGATCGTGAAGAACTCTTCATTGTCGTATTGCGCGGCTCGCTCAGCAGCAGGCCCAAGCACTATTTGGCAGGAACGCTCGGAAAACCGCTGAATCTCGTTGCGCCATTGACTCTTGAGCGACGTGGGGCAGATCACCAGCACCTTGCGAATGCCTGCCTCCCGGGCGAGCAGCTCCGCCACACCGATGCCTTGAATGGTCTTGCCAAGTCCCATGTCATCGGCCAGTACCGCCCGGCCGGCACCGGCGGCGAAGGCGATGCCGTCGAGCTGATAGGGCAGTAATTCCGTTTTCAACAATTGCGAGCGCAGAGGATGGCCAGCGGGGTTCTGGCGAATCTCCGTTACCAATCCCCTGATCCGATCTTGATAGAGTTGATGCTGGATGAACTCTTCAGCATCCGGGTAGACAGTTACGCGTTCTCCAATTCTCTCGAGTTTGGCGACTCGGCAGAGCAGGTCATGGATGTTTTCGATGTCTCGCTCGGCGATTGGCTCAACAATTCTGCGGGCCTCTTCGCAGAGCCGGTGCGGGGTTGCAACGCGTAAGGCGAGTTGCTCACCCGACGTGAGGTGAATACTGAAGTGCTTGCGACGATAGGGTCGCCGCAAGGCTTGGTCCGTGAATTTAGTTGTGACGCGACGCAAGGCGTACAGGATGTGTTTGCAGGTGCCTAATGTGTTCGTGCGAAAATCTGGGCAGGAGCAATACGAGACACCGCTTTGTGTGCCGCGTAGCGCAACCCGGTAAGACTTGCCTGAGGCCAGGCTGGTGATGGAATAGTCAGTCCAGGGCTTGGTGGGTTCCGAAGATTGCAACCTGAATTTCTCCTTGGCTGCCCGCTCTTCACGATCCGCCAAGGCCTGTTGAACAAGTTCCCGTTCGCTGAGGCTCTCGACTCGTGTCCGCTCTGGGGGAGGTGCAGCCAATCCAAGTGCGGTCTTCTCCTCCAGAATGAGCGAAAACGCCGCCCCGACGTGTTCACAAGGAAAATTACAGGCCGTGCAGTTCCAATGGAGTCGATCCTGGGCCGAAGCCATGAGCGTGACGGTCACCACCGCTTCGGGAAGCGTCAATCGATAGAGATCGCCGCGGAGATAGACGTGCTCTTCAAGATCGACCTCCCGTTGACCTCCTTGTTGAATGAGGCGCCGGCCATTTTCGCCAAGCAGCTTGCTGGCCTGGATAAACGTAAGTCGGCTCAAGCGATCCTTCAGAGTCAGGCGATGACGAGGCTTGGTAGTCACGGGAAGGACTCCTTTCCGGCAGCTAGAAGAGTTGATCTAATGCTGGTAATTGTAAGCTAGCCGGCATATCATGCAACCCTCATCCACATACCGAGATAATGGGACGGCAACTCGTCATGGCAGCATCCGCGAGATCGAATGGCCGAGATACTTCGCAGGGAAAGCTGCGAATTGGTGACGACTGGAATGCGATTTGCATTATTGCTCTTTCCCAGTCCAATCCCTTGAAAGCGGTAGCCGAATTCGTCGAAAACTCCATCGATGCCGGTGCTAAAATCGTGAAAATAATCCGTGGGAAGCAAAATGGCAAGTCCTTTCTAAAGGTCATCGACAACGGTGAGGGAATCCCCCGAGACCCTGAAGGCTTACCCAATTTCAAATATGTAGCCACGCACATTTGCGATTCGATCAAGCGGCAACTCGGGGCCGCAGGGAAGCAAGGGATTCAGGGTGAATTCGGTATCGGCTTGCTCAGTTTTTGGACGGTCGGTGAATCGTTGAGCCTCATCTCTTCGGGCTCCGACGGCAAATCGCATGAAATGCTCATGTCCAAAGGAGTGCCGAACTACTCGGTTCGAAGAACCCGCCGACTCGTCGCTGACTCTGGTACCGAACTGACCATCTCTCCATTGTTGCCGGGAATTCGTGGTTTTAGTGGCGAGAAATTGCAGGCTTACCTTGCCGCGGAATTGCGCGATCGAATTCGTAAGTCCGGGGTGGAGATACAAATTGTCGACCGCCATGCTCGGACCGAATACCGAGTCGAACCTCGCGCTTTCTCAGGTCAATTGCTGCACAATCTGCCGATTGTCTCCACACGCTTCGGCGAAGTGTCCGTCGAATGCTACCTATCCGATCAGAGCGCCGATCGCTGTGTTGGTTTGTACCGTGCCGGCACCCGCGTCCTACCAGACGTGACCGAGATCGAGGCCCTCCGCCATTCTCCCTGGCAACAAGGATACTTGCAGGGAATCATTGACGCCCCTTTTCTCAACCTCTCCCCCGGCACACGTTTGGGAGTGATCCAGGATGAACGACTCGAAGCACTTCTCCAAGTATTGCCACATCTGGAAGCGGAACTGGAGAGTATTATCGCTCAGCAACAGCGGGCGGCCGAAGAGAAAGCCAATTTGAGTACACTGAAAGCGATTCAACGCGCCTTTCGCGAAGCCATGCTGTCATTGCCCGAGGAGGACTACGATTGGTTTGACATTCGCAAGCCGGCAGCAGGTCGCAGAAAGATTGGTGCACCTCTTCGAGGCGGGGCGCTCTCGGATAGTTCAGAGAATCCTGCCGGTTCTGAAGCCAACGACCAACCCGAGGAACGTGAGCAACAAGTTGAATTCTTCGAACGGGCCGGGCCGCTTTATAGTGCCCGAATCTCTCCGGCATCAACCACCGTGAGTGTGGGCAAACCAAAGACTTTTCGCGCGCTGGTGCGTGATCGAGCAGGGAGGTCGATTGATTCCGACCTTGACTACACATGGTATCTGGCGGATGGGGGCGGCCGGGTTGAAGATCCCGCTTGCGAAATTGCTCGTTTTCAAGCCCCCGAAGATCCGCAACTGGTTAAACTCGCGTTGCGAGTCAGGCAAGCAGAACTCGAGGTGGAAGCCGAGGCCTTAATTACAGTAACCGATTCCTTGCTTCCAGAATCGCCCCACTTGAGCGAGCAACGCGGACTTCCTGAATACACTTTTGAGAAGCGCCCCGGCGAGCTCTGGCGTTCGCAGTACGATGAAGAGAACAACCTCATTGTCGTGAATAATGGTCACCGTGATTTTGTGTACGCCTCGCGGAGCAAAGCGATCAAACTCCGGTACATTTGCCGACTGTTCGCCAAGGAGCTTGTGCAACACAATTTCCCTGGCTGCACAGCGGATTACCTTTTGGAAAGAATGATCGAGTTACTGCTCTACACGGAGGAGTACCTTTGATAAGTTTTTTGGGTATTATGTCCTGTTCAAGTCAGGGCCAATGACTTTTTCACAATGGCGGGTGCCATGGCCACGGCGGTACTCCGCTGTGGCCATGTTTTCTCGACTATTCACATGCCCACGCCGGAGTACCAGCGTGGGCATGGCACCCCAAAGTGAAAAAGTGATCGGCCCTGCTGTTCAAGTACCGATAGTTGACAGAGCTTTTCAAACGATGAAAGCCAGATCGATATGCCTGTGCTTGGCCAGCGATTCTTTGGTTTTTGGAGGAATTGCGTAACACCTTGATGTGATTGATGTTATCGTGTTCCAGAAGGTCTCCTCGAAACAGGCTTTGAGGACACAAGGATGGCCACAAGAAAACACCCAGGATTCCGCTTCCTTAGTCATGGACCGGGCCTGTTCGCTTGGCTACGAGAGGACAACACGTTCTACCGCCTACGCTTTCGTTTGTCGTCTTGTTTGCGTTGTCGTCGCTTCGTGTCGCGAAGGTGCTTAGCTCGGTCTCGCTCCCATGAGAGAAACTCCTGAACCATCCAGTCCAGGAACCCTTCAGTTTCCTCCCACACGGTTGTTAGTTCTTCGAGGCAGACCGCTGCCTCTTCGGGACTGCCGAGGGCATAGGTCTCCGGCATCAATGGCGGCTCGTTGGATTGCAGGAGCGCCAGAACGTGGGCGTTGAATATGAAGGCCGCCCGGAGCGCCTTCTTGGCGGCAGCAGATTTCCCGCTACGGCGGAACTCGACGAGCGCCTTCATGTAGAGCCACAATGCCGACTCTTCAGGGTATTGGTCAAGCACGGCAGTTGCTTCGGCGTCTCGATCTTGTTCGAGGAGCAGCGGCACGATCTCGTAACGCACCCCTTGGTTGTCATTTGGGTTGAGTCGGAGCATCTCACGGTACTGCTCGATCGCATCGCTGACCTGGCCGGATTCGGCAAACGCGACGGCGAGGCCGTGGCAGGCGCGCATGAAGGGTCTTGTTTCGTGGAAACCCCAGAATTTGCCGACCAACTGCTCCATGTCGTCACCCAATGCAGCCGCCGCCCCTTCCTGGGCGCTTTGGAAAAGTTCGATGCGGCGATCGACCGCGCGGGTCGATTCCGCGAGCAGGATGCTGGCTTCGACATGTTCCGGGTCTTCGGCCAACGCCTCACGGGCCAGCAGCACTCGCCGCCTGCCAAAGCTCCGCAGAGCTTCCTGGCACAGTGCCTCTGCACGTTCGGCAGCCGTGGTTCGCGGCAACTCGTATTCATCGAGCGAACGACCCACGAAACGCGCATTGATCGCCTCGTTCAATGCGTCGAGGCTCATTCCCTGGCCAGACGTCTCGATGAACTCCTGCACCTGCTTAAAGTGGATTTCATGGCTGCGCTGGTCGGGCATCTTGCCGCGACGTATCCACTCGGCGTGATCGGGAGGATCGACGAGATTCGGAATCGAGAACACACACTTCTTTTGCTTGCCGAACACATCAACCCACTTGGTCCAGCGGCCGGAGTCGAGTTCTTCCTCCGTGGTCTGAGCTAGTCCTTTAAGCACGATTGTCAGGAAATCGATTTCCTTCGGCGTTGGGCGGCGCGGACCGTCCGGTGAAAACAGATTGGCGTCGGGAAACGCCTCACCGGTCTCCAACGGCAGGTCGAGTTCCTCCCATGCCTCAACATCTCTCGACATCGCGTCCGCAGGGTTCTCATAGACGAAACTGAATAGGCTCAACTCCCTGGGATCAACTTGCTGCGCCATCAGCGCATAATGGTCCTCGGCCTTGTTGTAGAGACCGAGCCCGTAGCTCTGCGAACCCGCGCCCAACA
>CALMBE010000081.1 GCA_937860165.1 uncultured Planctomycetaceae bacterium | reverse complement strand
CGCGAAGTTCGGCTTCGACTTGGCCGCCATGGCGACTGACGGGTTCAAGCCGACCGGCAATGCTTGGTTTGGCGCGAAAAATTCGCTGTATCAGTCGAATGAAAACGGCGTGGCGATCCAAGCCGTGGCAACCAGCGACGTAGCGGCGTTGACTTCCGATCTTGCGGCCCTAGGCATGACCGGACTATCGGTCTACAAGCATTTGGTGACGGGCTTCCTGCCTTTCACGTCGATCGCGGCAATGGCCGAACTCACATCCTTAAGATTCGCTTCTCCTGTTTTCGGCGGTACAACAAGCGTGGGCGCTGCGAACTCCCAGGGTGACGACGCACAGCGAACGGATGTTCTTCGAACTTTTCAGGGGCTGAATGGAACGGGAGTCACTGTCGGCGTAATTTCGGATAGCTATGATAACGGTGGCGCTGGGTCGGCAACGATTGATATAGCTTCTGGGGATTTACCGGGTACGGGAAATCCAAATGGTTTCACGCAACAAATAAATGTTGTTCGGGACAATACTGCGGCTACGGACGAAGGACGGGCTATGTTGCAGATCGTCCATGATATCCTCCCTGCCGGAAATTTGGCATTTTCTAATGTCTCGGATATCAGCGGAATGCAGTCACAAGCCGCGTTTGCCACTAATATTTTGGCTCTAAGTAACAATGCGAATGCAGATGTTATCGTGGATGATGTGATGTTCCGTTCGGAACCATTTTTTATGGATGGCCTCGTTGCTCAAGCGGTCGGCCAGGTTGTTGCGCAGGGCGTTACCTATGTTTCTGCAGCGGGCAATTTGGCGGCTGATTCCTACGAAGTCGCCAGTTTTGTGAATTCTGGACAAACGCTAACGGTCGATGTCGGTCCTGGACCGGATCTTGTAGATACGCTGCATGATTTTGATCCTGGCGCAGGTATAGACACTTGGCAGACTGTCGTTATTCCGCCAGGGGCAACCACCTTTTCCTTTCAGTGGGACGACCCATTTATGACGGTCGCGCCCGGCAGTACTGGTGCCACGCGAGACTATAACATTTGGATTCGCGATTTTGGTCAGACGACAACTCTGCGGGCCGGCGGGTTTAGTAGTGCATTGGGCGGCGATCCTGTTGAACTCCCGCAAGTGAACAATACGTCGGGAGGAAACCAAACGATTGAGATCGCACTTGGCTTTAATAGTTCTTTGCCGGGGGTCAACCAAAATGGTCGACTGAAATACGTCATGTTCAGTCCTGGAACTGCGGGAACGATCAACCAGTTCGCCACGAACAGCTCCACCCTTTTCGGCCACGCCAACGCCGCTGGTGCGATCGCAGTTGGTGCAGCCGCCTATTTCAATACGCCGGAATTTGATCCGGCAGCACCTTACGTTCCGCCCACGCTGGAAAACTTCTCCGCGCTGGGTGGTACGCAAATCTTCTTCGACACGGCTGGCAATCGGTTGGCAACACCAGCGATTCGCGACGGTGTCGATGTCGTCGCACCCGACGATGTAAACACGACCTTCTTCGGCCAGGATATTGTCCAGGATGCCGACGTACTGCCGAACTTTCGTGGCACGTCGGCTGCTGCCCCGCACGTGGCCGGTCTTGCCGCATTGCTTCTTCAAGCCAATCCGTCTCTCACACCCGCTGGTGTCGAAGCCGCACTCGAACAATCCGCCATCGACATGGATAATCCTTTCACCGCAGGATTTGATACTGGGGTGGATGCCGCCACCGGTGCCGGCTTTGTCGATGCACTCCGAGCGATAGGCAGGGTACAGAATACGCCGCAGTTGGTCGGCCTCGATCCCAACGAATACATTCTCGTCAACGTCAACAACGATGCCCTGGACACTAATGCCGATCCGAACATCATCGATGTCAATGCCGGGTTGGCCGGCAATCAAGTTTCGCTGCGCGCGGCGATTGTGAACGCTAACATCGCCAATGAAACAGAGAAAACCATTCTTGTACCGGCCAATACGTACAATCTCTCACTCACCGGCACAGGCGGAACGACCCAAGGCGATCTCGATATCACGGGCAATGTGACCATCGTTGGTGCGGGTGCCGGGGCCTCGGTCATCAACGCCAGTGCGATCAACGACCGTGTTTTCGATGTTGCCAATGGCGGTACGCTCAATCTTTCGCGAACGACAGTCACCGGTGGAAACACCTCTGCCTTTGCCATGAACGCTGGTACCGGCGGTGGTATCAACGTAGTGACCGGTGCTTCACTGAACTTAGACCACAGTGCCGTTATTGGTAATACCGGCAGAGATTATGGCGGTGGAATTTACAGTATACAAGCGACCACAAACATCACTAACAGTGTGATCGCGAACAATCAGTTGAACAATTCTCCTTTAGGTGGCGGTGGAATCTATGCCAGTTCAGGAATCGTGACCATGGGCTACACGATCGTTGCCAATAACACGGCTAGTGCGGGCGAGCACAATGTGGCCTACGGCATCCCTGGTGTGTGGACTTCCGCAGGCTATAATTTACTGTCCAGCGTCCATTCCAACTTGGCCGCGACATTTAACAAAGCGGGCGATTTCATCGGCAGCACGGATTACGTGGTCACGAGCGTGGTGGATTCGTTCGATGCGAATCGTGCCACCGATCTCGTCGAACGCTCCTTGAGGGAAGCCATAGATTTGGCGAACACGAGCTCGCCGAAGAAGGTCTGGATGCCGGCTTGGAAATACAATCTCACCCGCTCTGGGTCCACCACCACTACAGGCGACCTCGACATCACCGGCAATGTGACCCTCGTAGGCATCGGTGCCGGGGCCTCCATCATCAACGCCAGTGCGATCAGTGACCGCGTGTTCGACGTGATCAATGGCGGCACGCTCAACCTGTCGCGTGCTACAGTCACCGGCGGGAACACCGCTGCCTTTGCTGGAACCACCGGTATCGGTGGTGGCATCAACGTGGTGGGGGCCTCCGCTGTGCTCAATTTAGACCAAGTTGCAATTGTCGGTAATACTGGCAAGTCCTACGGAGGGGGAATCTACAGCCTGTCTGCGGCCACAACCATCACCAACAGTGTGATCGCGAACAATCAACTAGTGAATTCTGCATTGGGCGGCGGTGGAATCTACACCACCGGGGGAACTGTGACGACCTTAGGTAACACAATCATCGCCAACAATACGGCTAGCTCTGGCGAGCCCAACGTGGTGGGTTTTCTTCCTGGGTGGATTTCCCAAGGAAACAATCTGCTGACAAGCGTCCATTCCAACTTGGCCGCTACCTTCACCCAACCAGGTGATTTCCTCGGCAGCACGAATTACGTGGTCACCAGCATCTTAGATACCTTCAATCACACCGACGACACTAGCGCCTTGTCGCTCCGCGAAGCGATTGACCTGGCCAACCTCCATCCTAACTTCGATGCCAACACGCCCGATATAATCTGGATGCCGGCCTGGAAGTTCACCCTCACCCGCGACCGCGCGACCTACGGCGGTGGGGGGGTTGGGACTACGGACCTGGACATCGCCTTCGGCGACTTGGACATTACCGATAAACTCATCGTGCGAGGTGTCTCGGCAGGGCTGACCACCGTCGGTTGGCGAGCGGGGGTGGTCGACGCTGTGTTTGATCTCATCGGTGACTTCAATGGCACGGGTCTTGTCGGCAGCGCGGATAATGGCTCGGTCTCGGGCACCGACTTCCTAAAGTGGCAACAAGAGTATGGCATGGGAACAGCCTCTCGACCTGAATATCCCGCTGCTCTGAATGCCTATAAGGCCGATGACGATGGCGACGTCGACAACGCAGATCTCGCGTTTTGGCAGATGTATTACGGCAACACGCTGGCGCTGACCAACCTGACGGCCCTGTTATCGTAGCGAAAGCAAAAGACAAATTTTCCGTAAAGATTGCGTTGCACTCCCCTTACTGACGTGCGGGGCTCGAAAGGGATGCGTCGACGTGCGGGCTAACTAAAAGGGGGAAATGGTTGGGGGCTGAGGGTCGAAATGATGGTTTTGCCGCGATGACCAGGAGAGCGGTGGCACTGGTATCAGGAAGTGCCACGTCACACCTATTGATCCCCCCCAAGTAAGATAGTTTCGTTGGCTGACTTCTGAGTTACTACTCGCGATCTTCCTGGCGACGTCCCTCATTTTGGCGTCGATTTGTTGTTGACTTATCTGGGCGATTGCCGTGATCGGGCGGCTCAGTGGGAACTTGCTCCCCGGCGCGGCGATCGACTTGCTCGCGTTTCTCGATGAGTTCCAACAACTCGGCTGGCAGATTCAAACGATTGGCCATAGTTAGATTACCTCATTTTCAAGGACAACAGCAGAACGGGAGATAAAATGGACCTGTCCCTTGTATCGCTCAGTAGCGGACCCGAGGGGTTTTCAAAGCGGCCTCTGGAGGGCCCGTGGAATCTGGGAAGGTGATTTCCGGACCCGATTCCACAGGAGGAAGCCATTGGTTCTCATAGGTCGATTCGCTTTCTATTGGCGGCAATTGAACAGGTATGGGCGATCCTGTGGGGACCATACACTGATTATCACACGCTAGTAGACTTGCAACAGGCCGAATGGGATTGGAAAAAGTGTCAGGCAAGCGGGCTTCGTAGGGTCGTTGCACTCGATCCAGCGGACCGTACAAGAGCCGATCTTGAGTACGCTGGAACTCGGCGGATTCCCGATGCTGTAGGTCTGGAGAGTACGGCTGGATGTGCGGCATCAGTGTGACCACGATTTCAGAGCGTTTCTTTACAACCGAACGTTTCTGGAAAAGGAAACCGACATAGGGCAGATCACCAATCCAAGGAATCTTGGACTGTTTGTTGGA
The DNA here is from genome assembly GCA_937860165.1 of uncultured Planctomycetaceae bacterium. Classification (GTDB taxonomy): domain Bacteria; phylum Planctomycetota; class Planctomycetia; order Pirellulales; family Lacipirellulaceae; genus Bythopirellula. The sequence goes on along the minus strand of CALMBE010000081.1, from coordinate 4,864 downwards.
GTCGAGCTCTTGAATCAACCCACCGATTACCATTCCTTGGCCATCGTTTAACAAGATGTCGGTTTCCACTTCGGTAGTTTCTTCCGAAGGTAAACCGGTCGTCGCGTCGACCTGCCCAGTGGAAACTTCCGGTTTAATCCGCATCAGGACACGCCCATCGCGGGTGATCCGGGGAGTGACGGTGAGCACCACACCGACATCGAGGAATTGAATGCTTTCAAGCGTGCTAGTTTGGGTTGTCGTTGTGACGCGGAAGCCCAGTTGCGAGCCGATCTGAATTCGAGCTTGCTGACCGCTGACAGCCAAAAGCTTGGGAGAAGCCAGCGACTTGGCATCGGTGGTTGTCTTGAGCAGTTCGACCAATCCCTCCAAGGCATGTCCTGTGACATCCAGAAAAAAAGAAGGGCTCGCGGTCGAATTTGCCATTCCGACGGTACTGAATTTTAGTTCATTGCCCCGAAAACTCGACAGCGCTTCGTAGTTAAGACCATTGCGGCATTCGTCATCCAGTTCGATCTGCAAGATATTGGCTTCAATCAGAACTTGGCGAGGTGGCACATCCATACGACAGATGTAATCGCTGATCCGCATGATATTGGCAGGGTAATCGATCACGGCCACGGTATCGCGCGTACGGTGATTGTCCTCATTGCTTGTCTCGACGAGCCAACTCTTGCCTGCGGGTGAGAGTAATCCAACGACCGTCTGATTGACGTCGACCGCCGAGGCAAAATCGAGTTCAAAGACTTCGACGATTCTGCCGCCAGCCTCGGGAGAAACGAAATCGGCTGCCTCGATATTAGTGACAAACACAATTCCCTGATTGACGGTCCAAGTATGTCCCGAGATCGAGAGCAATGCTTCCATCACGCGCTGCCAGGGAACACGGTCGAAGGAAGCCGTAACCGGTACTTCAGCGGGCGATGCAAACACGATATTCAGATTCTGTGTCTCGGCAATCAGTGCGACTACCTGTCGTAGCGGTGCATCGCGGACCATCAAGGAAATCAGACCGTTCTCTCCTTCGACCACCAGATCCTTAGCGGCCGAGTCACCGATGGGAACCAAATGTTGCTTCGACCCATCCACAGCAGTTTGTGCTTCGTCAGCGGCAGGGAGTTCCTGACTTTCTGGCGCAACGGCAGTATTCTCGGCTTGTACACTGGAAGGATCCGGCGCTCCGACAGCCTTACGAAGCGAATCCAAACCTTTTGAAATCCACGGAGAGGATGGAACCGTGGGCTGAGGAGGTGGAAGCGTTTCCACTTGCGCTCCCCCCGGTTCGGTGAGCGCTTCGGTTGGGCCGCTTTCGATGGCATCGACCTGAGATTGAGCGGTTGAAACAACGGCACCCAACAGCCAGTACGCTAGAAAGACAGCAGGACCCCAGGCCCAGCGTCGACGACTGCCGCCGAAATGTAATCCCCCTCTAACCATCGAACTCTAACGAAAAGATTGTTTCTTTCTAATGATCGCCCTCGGTGAGCACGATTCCAGCGGTGGTGATTTCGGAAACTCGGAAGCCTTTGATCGAATCTCCCACGCGGAGACTCAGGTCTCCGATTGTGGCAACACGATCCTTTTTCGAGATCACCACAATTTTAGAAGTTTCTTTTATCAACTCCTCCAATACTTGCCGCGACCCGCTTAGTTTGCCACCTGATTCGTCTGCGTTTGGAGCAGATGCCACCAGATACCATAAGGGCTTGGCGAAGGGGTCCTTCTGCGCAATTTCTTCTAATTCTAAAGTCGGCCACTTACTTACCTGTTCGGAGTTCTGATTGCGATTTGAATTCTCCGTAGTCAGGGCAGCTGTTGCCACTTTCGTCTCGCCCTGGAGTTCACGAGTGGGCAACTTCTCAACTACTACAGCGATTTCCTGCGACTGGTCCCAGTCTTGGTTCCAGAGCACAAAGACAAGTACGCCAACAAGCCCCCCGATGAGGGCAAGTTTGCCTGGAGTTGCTCCAGTATTCGACTGCCAACCATCCGTCTTCACAGGACCTCTCCTCTAGAATGTCTATCGTGGGTTGAACCCCCAAAATACAAGACAAATGTCACTTGAAATGAATAGCCAGTAGAATTTACCCCAGGTTCGATCTCCAATCTGGAAATCTCAGTAAGCCGGGAAAGATGGCTAACACTGTCGAGGAAGCGGCAGATGCTGCCAAAGCTACCATTGCAGATGAAAGCAATCTCAGCCTCACCGAAGTTTTCGAGTCGCTTGACTGTGCCAATATGGTGCTCAGCGACCGCTATCCCAGTGCCGCTTGCAATGGATCGAACTTGTTCGATGAACTGGTCTTCACCTAACTCAATGGGAAGTCGCTTTAATGTTGTCGCGACCGATTCGCGTAAGGTGTTCAGATCCGCACTGAGTTGGTGGTGTCTGGCCCTAAAGTCTTCGGCTCGCTGGAGCAGCAATTGTAGCTGTTCCGTGTGTTGGGCGCGCATCGTCGCCCGTGCTTCCAGAGGACAGATAGCAGCCCAATAATAGGCTCCACACACCCCCCCGAATAGGAGAATCCCCAACCCATGGAGAGACCATCCTAGGAGGGCGTATTGATTGTTGTGTTTGATTCTCATCACCAAATCCAGTGTTCTAATAGGTGCATTCCAGCGAAAACTCTTGCCAGACTTTCTGGTTGAGGCGCAACTCCCGAATCACAGGCACGCTAACCGAGGTGAAGGGAGCATTCACTTGAAAACTTTTTCCCAACTCTTTCACAACATTAGCATCGCTAGCGACACCCAAAATATCGACGACCCCTATCGCAGCAGTGTGATTTGATTCAACCCCAGGGGTTCGCGAAATCTCGATCTTGCTAAGAAATAGTTGTTCGTTCGCTTTGCTTACAGCCCTTCCCAAGACTCCTAAGAGCGGAAGCGTCACTCCTTTGTCGGACAAGGAAAGCACAAATTCTGCTTCCTGTTGAATCGAAGCGATCTGCTTGGCATACTTCTTATTCGCGCTGGCTAGCTCTTTGATTGGGGTGTATCGCGCCTGAAGTTCGTGGTGCGCACCATCCGCTAACTTTAGGTCGACGTATCGGTAAAATGTGATCGCACTCAAGCACAGACTGGCTAAGCACAGGACTCGAGCCCATTGTCTTTGACGCAAGCGAAACAATTCGCGTCGACATGCTTGCGGGGTCATTAGGTTGATTGCGTGCATCAACGTTCTCCCCAAGCTAAAGCGGAAAGACTAAGTGCCGGACCAAGAAGACATTGTGCGACCTGCTGTGTCGATGTGTCTGTGACTGGCTCTTCGCAGAGCCGCCACACTTTTGCTTCCACCTGCAAGCGATCTGTCAAGTAGTGATCGATTCCCGGGATTTGAGCACCGCCGCCGAACAGATGGAATTTCCGAGGTAGGAGTGCCCTGCGTTGGCTACCGAGATACTTGAGGGTACGTTCGACTTCCTGCGCAAGGTGCAGCACCTCTGCGGTGACTAGTTCGAAAATCATTTCTGAGACTTCATCGCGATCATTCTTATTGGAAGCTGATAATCCGTGAGTCTGCAGCAGCACTAGCGATTCTTCGTCGACTAAGTCTAGGGATTCAGAGATCGCCGCGATCGTTCGCTGCAAACCACAGTCCTTGAGAGACCTTACATACACGGGTCGATGATCCAAAACGATGGCAAACGTCGCCTGACAGTGGCCCCAATCGAGAACTGCTTGGGGAGTGGATACCGACCCCGGCTCCGCAAGTTCCACGGCCCTGGCCAAGGCATGTGGAGTACTATCGAGCAACTTACAGGCAAATCCATTGTGAGTCACATCGCGATAAAGTTGGTCTGACCAGGGTTGGGCAACCGCCAACACATTCCAGCGGGCAGGTTGCTTGGACCTTGCGTCCAATTCGGCTGGCCAAATGTCGAACTGCAAATGCTCGGCTGAAGCTTGTGTAATCGACTCAATGGTTTTGCGGACCAGGGAATTAAGGTCGGAATGAGATCCTTCAATGGCATCGAGATGATGAATATCGCAGATATTCATGGGCACTGTAGCTGCAGCTTGGCGTCCTTGGAAGCTTTCGTTCAAAGTGCAGCCGGCACGAATTTCCCCCGCCACAGACGCCAACGCGACTTCAGACTCGGGGAGCCCTGCTAAGTCACTTCGAGTCGAACGGGGGACAATGGCTTGAGCGTGGACGCGGAACTGGTCGCCATGGCGCGCTAGCTGCGCCACCTTAACGCAGGCACTACCGATGTCGATGCCCACCCAGCCTATTTGTTCGTTGCGAAATTTCATATCGTTTGTAGTTTGGTTTGAATTCTGCCAAGCGATTATTAGTGACCACCTTGGGCAACACTGGAAAGATCAAATACGGGTAACATGACTGCCAGAACGACAATCGCTACGAGCACACCCATTCCCACGGTCAGCGCGGGCTCAATAAAGCCGACAATTTGCCGCATCCGAGCTTCCGCGTCTTCTTCGTAATACTCACCCAGCAGGATGGTCACTTCGGAAATATTGCCTGTCGACTCCGCTGTGATGAGCATGTCTCTTGCCGACTGGGGCACAATCTTGGTCCCTTGGAGCACGCTGGCCAGATTGCGGCCATTGAGGACCGCTTCTTCTAAATCCGCTAGTAAGTCACGGTACAAAGTATTGTCGATGGCATTTCTGGTCAGATGCAGGCTTTCCATGATCGGGACGCCATTGTCAAGCATCAATCCCAATAATCGACAGATGCGACCGGTAATCTTGGAACGAATCGCGTCGCCCAGGAACGCTATGTTAACGCACATGGCATCTAGGGTTCTTCTACCAGTGGCAGTGCCACGCCAACCGATTCCACCTACTATCAGCACCACTGCCAAGGGCCCCCACAACCACCAACGCGAGCGCAATT
>CALMBE010000080.1 GCA_937860165.1 uncultured Planctomycetaceae bacterium | reverse complement strand
CCCGACTTCGATATGCCTGGGCTCGATGCGACCGATCCCGCCGAAAAACGGCATCAGGCCGATCGCTGGTGCGATGCCTTCGAGGAAAAGAATCGCAAGTGGCTCAAGACCACGATCGCCACGGTCGATAAGTCGGGCGAGCCGACACTGAGTTACGAAGATGTCGATACGTCTCTGATCTCCCCGCGACCGCGGCTCTATGGTCTGGTGGGTGCCGAGGCGATCGAGGAGGTATGGAAGGAACGGCAAGCCAAGCGGGTGTAAGAGGCGACTTGAAGGACTCGCAAGCAAAATCTTGTGGGTGCCAACAGTAGGGAAAAACCATACCGTTTTGGTTTTCGATAGGTTATAATTGCTTGTGGTCTCGATCGTTAGAACCGGAGTAACGATATTGTGCTTTTACCATTCGAAGAAACTTTCAAACTTGAATTTGTTCAATTGACGGCCGAACAACAGGACGCGGTGCTGCAATATGTCCGGTCACTCAAGGGGACCGTTCAGGGGACTCCCGGAAAAGACCTCATGGAATTCGTCGGCTCAATTTCCAGCGCGGACTTAGAATTGATGAAGAAAGCCATCGAGGAAGGTTGCGAGCAGGTAAATACGGATGCCTGGTAAGTACCTTCTCGATACGAACATCCTCATTGCCCATTTCAATGGTGAAGCTGCCGTCAATCAGAGAGTTTTTCAGGCGGGTGAGGTTTTTGCACCTGTTGTCGTAATAGGAGAGATGTTTTATGGCGCTGCCAAGTCACGGAAGTTCGCCGAAAACGCGGCCCGCATAGTAAGATTTACCAAGAAGATTTCCATCCTCCCCTGCGATACCATTTCGGCTCGGTACTATGGGGAGCTTAAGTAGGCCTTGCGTACGATTGGGAAACCTATCCCTGACAACGATCTCTGGATAGCGGCGATTGCCAAACAGCACGGGTTAACCTTGGCGAGCCGCGACGGTCACTTTTCTGCTATGCCTGGAATACAGGTCGAGAGTTGGTAAGCAGAGTTTCATTGGTGGCCATTTCTCCCGGATCGCGTGGCGATTCGGCTAGGTTTACTTCAGGAGACTCACACAGGCCAAGGTCTTGCCCGCGCGGATGTAGAGTTTGTCGCCGACCACCGCGGGTTGCGCGTAAATAGATTCCTTTCCCGTGGACTCGGCGAAGGGATTGAAGCGTGACATCACTTGAAACTTGTCTGCGGTCGCGTCGATCAAGAGCACTTCTCCGCCGCGACCGACAATCAACAGCCGATCCTCCGAGGCGATGATCGAAGCGTAATCTCCCCAAGCGGGATCCTCGCCAATCCAAATTTCTTGGAGCCCTTGCGAGACATCCAAGCAATAGAGCTTCTTCGAGACACAAAACAAGCGGTTGCCCACGACGACTGGCGTACTCATGTCGGGGGTCAGCGGTTCGTATGTCGCGGTGGGGGATTCGATAATTGTCCCTGCGGTTGAGAAATCATGTATGCGCGTGCCGTTGTTCTCGCTCGTGAGTACCACTTGCTCGTTGACCACCACGGGCGAGGGCACATTGAAATCGCCATCCAGGGGAGGGGTGAGGGTCCATAAACGCTTGCCGGTCGTGGGGTCGAAGCCACCGAGCGATTGGCGGTCGAAAGCCAAGATTTGGGGCACGCCGTTCAAGAAGGCTAGCAGTGGCGATGCGTATGCAAATTCTCCGCCCGGTGCTTGCCAAACGACATTTCCCGATTTGGCATCGAGGGCCACGAGCGCGGCCGCTTCGCTGCCTGGGTTCACAATCAGCTTGCCGTCGACTAACAACGGCGAACTACAAGTTCCCCAAATCAATTCCGCCGCGACGTCAAACTCGCGCAAGATGTTTTTACGCCAAACAATGAGGCCCGTTTGCCGATCAACGCAGTGCAAATCTCCAAAGGCTCCGTAGAGATAAACTCGGTCGGTCGTAACCAGCGGCGTGGCGCGGGGAGCATTGTCGTAGTCGAGTCGACCAGGCGCGGGATAGCGGACGGCCCAGTTGGGTTTGCCCGATTCGGCATCGAACGAGTGAAATTCATCAAGCAGGTTGGAGAAATCGCGGTCACCGACGATGACGCAATCGTCGGTCGCCGCAATGCCTCCCAAACCTTCATGGGTGAGTTGCCGCTGCCAGAGAATTTTCGGCTTGGCGGGCAACTCGTGGGGGAGCCAGGCACAATGCCCATCGTGACGGGCCCCGCGCCAGCCAGGCCAGGTATTTAAGTCCGCGCTTTTTTCTTCGTCCTCTGCGGAACCCGCGCTGGCCGGCGCGTCGGTTTGTTTTGTTGCCGGCGCGTGGTGCTGAAGATACTCGGGCGAGAGTGACACAAAGCCCAGTAAACTTTCCAGGGCAATCAGCATTTCCGCGGAATGCGAGGCCTCGAGGAGCGCGTCCGAAAGAGTTTCCCGTTGATCCTGGGGAAGGCTCTCAGACAGAAACAGCGTAATGAAAGGGACCGGCGCGGTTGTGGCAACGACGCGCAAGTCGCCTTTCTTCACCGTTCCGCAACCTTCCAAGAGGGGCGCTGCATAGCTGGAGATCACCGCCGCGGCGCGCACGTCATCAGTCAATTCCAGGATTAAGGTCGCGCCGTCGCTACAGGCCGCGCTCGTTTCCGACTCCTTGATCGCGGGCACGGCCACTCCCGCCCCAGTCAACAGGTTGCGCGCCGCGGAAAATTTCTCCGCGCAATCCGGCGCGCCAAATATCACTCGATAGTCAACCAAGTCGGCGACGTTCTGGGCAGGATCGTTTGCGGGGACAACAATCAAACCCGTTTGCGTCGTCTTACCGTCTTTGCCTGTGAGCTGCGCGATCGGCGTGAGCGCGAGTTTATGTTTGACCGCATCGGCGCGCACCACGGAATCTTTGCCCACCACGATATCTATGCGTGAACAGTTGGGATTCCGCAGGGCCTTTCCCAAGGACTCGGCAAAGGTGACGGTCACCGCGCGGCCGAGTTTTTCTGTGAGGGCCGCCGCGAATTTCTCATATTCGCGTTGAGCATAACCCTCGACACAAGGACAGGAGAGCGGGGCCGCCAACGGATCCATCACCACCAACGAAAACGGCTCTTCGGCCGCCTCAGTCTTGGCGTGCTGTGTAACACCGCCGACCAAG
>CALMBE010000079.1 GCA_937860165.1 uncultured Planctomycetaceae bacterium | reverse complement strand
CTGTGGCCATGTTTTCTCGACTATTCACATGCCCACGCCGGAGTGCCAGCGTGAGCATGGCACCCCAAAGTGAAAAAGTGATCGGCCCTGATCCACAGAACTCTATTATATCTCTCTTCAACCTGGGATATTACAATCTCCTGAACTGCTTACGTTCGGAGCACTGAAGTAGGCGAGAAGCTCGCCAACATAACACGTGTCGCCAACCCTATTGCACCTGAATTGACTTCCGCAGACTTGCTTAGGACCACTCACGGTGCGGCAGTGATCAGCAGGGTCTCCATCGACACAGCAGAGGTAGTTAGGTGCCAGAATTCGAACATTACAGCCGTTCCCATCCACTTGGCAAGAAACGGCTGTTGTACAGCTACAACTCGCATTTTCCTGCTTGCCGGTACATTCTTGGCCCATCAAATTCAATTGGAAGAGGAAGAAGCCCACTGAAGTATCCACCGGCTTCTAGCCGGTGGATACTTCAGTTTTGAGCCGTTCCTAAGGGCGCTCGGCGGTTACTTCTGGCATGGGTGGCGGGCAACGGGGACACAAGCGGCACCGGCGGGAGCAACTTCACACCTCACATCACGCGGGCATCCAAGTCATCGGACCGATGAAGAAGTAGGGCCTGCTGACTTACCCCTGACTCGCCACACTTCTTCAATATCCTCAAGAGACATTCCCTTTGTTTCAGGGATTGTCCCCAATATGAAAGGAACGGGGAGGCAGCAAGCCGCAAAAACGAAAAATGTTCCGGCCGGCGATAGCGTCTCCAGCATCCAAGGCACCACCTGTCCGACGATTGCTGTGCCGACCCACAAACTTAGAACGGCTATCGACATAGCACGTCCCCGGATTTTTGTTGGGTAAATTTCCGAAAGCAATACCCAGATGACAGGGCCATAGCCAATGGCAAAGGAAGCGATGAAAGTCAAAATAAATGTCAACAGGGCGAGGCCCTCTGTTTTTCCAGACAGGAACAAAACACCTACCCCGATAAGCGACAGAAACATACCTGCGATGCCTCCCTGCATGAGTTTTTTCCGCCCGAATTGATCGATTTTCATAATTGCGAAAATCGTAGCCACTGCATTGACAATTCCAATGACGATCTGACCACCCAATGCATCGCTCAATTTCATCCCCGCTTCTTCCATAATCCGCGGGCCGTAATAGATAATAGCGTTGATACCCGTGAACTGCGAAAGCAAAGCCAGGCCAATTCCAGCAACAACGGGCAGGCGAAGGTTTTTTTGAAGCAACACTGACCACGAACCGCCAGATTCATTCGCGATGGCGATATTGATGGATACCAACTCTCTTTCAGCAACTGCTATAGTGTTAATTCTTTGTAGTGACTTCCGCGCTTCCTCGCTCCTGTTTTTTGAGGCGAGCCAACGTGGACTAGAAGGGACAAAAAACATTGCCACAAAAAACAGAACTGCAGGGATTGCCTCACTTCCAAACATGCCCCGCCATACTTCCGCGACCAATATACGATGCCAGAGGCTGTCAGGGCTGAACGAGGTTAGGGACTCACTTAAATGGAGGAAATAAGCATTAGCGAAGTAAGCAGATAAAATTCCAATCGTAATTGCAAACTGGTACAAAGCGACCATGCGGCCCCTTATGTCCGCCGGGGAAACCTCCGAGATATAAAGAGGAGACAGCATGGAAGCCATACCGACACCGATCCCGCCGATCAATCGGTAAACAATAAGCTCTGTATGGGAAGCGGATAACGCGCATCCTATTGCTGAAATGGAGAATAGCAGGCCGGACGCGATGAGAGACCGTTTACTCCCGAATCGGTCCGACAATTCGCCAGTCACCGCGACACCTGCGATGCAGCCCACCAACGCCGAACTAACAAACCAACCTTCCATGACGCTATTCAGTGCAAAAGTTTCTTTCACGAAACCGATGGTGCCTGAAATAACAGCCGTGTCGTAGCCAAATAAAAACCCTCCTGAAGCGGCGGTTGCCGTAATAAAAAGGAGATAAAGTTGATTCGTTTCCGAGTGGGAATCGCTCATGTTTTATAGACTCACATCCTATAAATGGACTAATGGGTTATTCCCTTTGTTGTCACCCCTGCAATGATACGTTTTATGATTCACATTGTGCGGGTGGGCCTGCGCCAGCTTGAGGTCCGTGTTGAAATAGCGCATGGTGAATCCCGTTCGTCGCGCGTCACTGGTGTTGGCATTAGCACCATGGATGATGCGTGAATCATGCAGCGAGTAGTAATTTTGTCCCAATTCAAACCAGACAACTTTTTCTAAGTCAATATCTTCGTCTTTAATTTCGATATTAAAAATTTTGTGTTCTGTATCCATTGGCACGTGCTGCTTGGAGTCGTCTAGATGCGTCCCTGGGATTACGCCCATGCACCCATTTTCTCGATTCGATTCGTCGATAGCCAGCCAGAGCGTAACGATACCGTCGAACCGGTCGAAGCGTCCTTCCCAATAAGCGCGATCATCGTGCCACGGAGTTCGGGCCCCAGTTTGGGGCTCCTTGCAGACGAAATGGCTGCTCCATAATCCGATATTGGGACCGATCAAGCATTGAACGATGTCCAAAACTTCATCGGCCAGTAAAAACTCGAAGAGACGTTCGTCAGAAAAGTGAGGTACATCCAATTCGTCGCCTTGGGAGTTCCCTTGGGTTGCCAATAGGTCTTCAAAGATATCGTAAAGAGTTTGGAATTTGTTGGGTGAAAAAAGCGTCTTCCCAGTTAGCAAATAGCCATTGTCTTCGTAACTTTTGATTTGCTCAGCGTTTAACGCCGAACGATTGGCTGTGTCCATGGACTAATCTTTCTTTCAAATTGAGCTGACCTTCCGCCACGGTAGGTCACGATGAATTCTCGATAGGAATTACGCACGTTCCTTGTCGTCAGAATGTTACACCGTGCGCGGCCTTCGATGAGACCTCTCAGGTTTGTAGTCGACACGACCAGCGACAGTCAAGGACATTGGTAGCCTCCTCTGTCCTCAAGGCGCTTGGATTTAAGCCGCAACGCGGCGGCGCTAGGTCAGCCCAGGCCAACGGCCTGGGTGGGAAGGTGGATCCCGTTGGTCGTTCGCCCCAACGGGGCAGCCCTCAAACGGTTGAGGAAGGACCGCCTCGTTGGGGCTAAGAATGAAAGGGTGCCAACGAACCCAGGCCGTTGGCCTGGGCTGATTTAGGGTTGTCCCGTTGGGACGTTATACTCCGCGCGGGCCATTTTCTCGAATCACAAGCGTCCGTAAACACTGGCGATGTAACCAGTTGCGTCG
>CALMBE010000078.1 GCA_937860165.1 uncultured Planctomycetaceae bacterium | reverse complement strand
CCCCCTGCAACGCGAGAAAGTGCTCGGGTACACGCAAGCATTTTCCTCGTTTGGGGGGCTGTTGGTGGCTATTGCGAATGGTGTAATCGCCACCCGGGCAGCAAATTTCCCCGCTATCCAAATTCCCGGATCGCTGCAAACCTTGTTGGGAACCATCTCTCCGCTCGGTCAACATGCCGATTGGCGCTACACGCTCATGAGCGGACTGATTCCCGCGATCCCGCTGATCGTGATTCGTCCCTTCCTGCCGGAGTCCCCCAAGTGGGCTGCCAAAAAAGCAGCCGGTACGTTGGGTCGACCGAGCATTGCCGAGTTGTTTTCCCCCGCGCTGCGGCGGACCACCATTGTCACGACCCTGATGTTTGCCTGTAGCTACGGTGTGGCCTTTGGCGCTCTTCAACAGTTGCAGCAGATCTTACCCGGGATCGACACCGTCCAGGCTAAGGTGCGGGCCGTCACCGAGGGCAAACCCGAGGCCCAGGCCAAACCCTTGGCTGGGAGGACTCAACAGGTGATCGTCGCCAATTACACCAAGGCCCAGGAACTCGGCGGGCTCTTTGGTCGCTTCGCGTTGGCAATGTTGGTCGTCCACTTCGTGAGTCGCCGCAGTCTCATCCGATTATTTTTACTGCCCGCCCTGGTGGTGTTGCCGCTGGTGTTTTGGGCCTTTTCCCGAGGCCATGAGGCGGTCTACTGGACCGGCGATATGAGTTGGCTGCCGGGGTTTCACAACGTGAGTCTGTCGCTCTTGGGCATCGGTATTTTTCTCGCCGGGTTTTTGACGGTCGCCGTGTTTAGCTTTTGGGGGAACTATCTGCCGCACGTTTTTCCCATGCACTTGCGCGGAACCGGAGAAAGTTTTGCCGCCAACATTGGTGGCCGGATGCTCGGTACCCCCTTTGCGTTTGTGACGCAACACATTGCAACCTACGACGCGATTCCAGGAGCCACCCCCTCGGCCAAAATAGCGATCGTGGCGGCTGGGGTCGCGTTTCTCTTGATCCTGAGCAACTATTTACTCAGTTTCTGGCTTCCCGAGCCTGGAGCCGACGCGATTTCCGAGTAAGTTAGGGGGGGCTGAAAAATACTTTATCCCTAACGGACTGGTCGCTTAAGCGACCAGTCCAAAGCGGCGACTCTCTCACGTATTGGAAATTTGCGCATGTCAAACCGTTGGTACACTCAACTCACGGCTTATCACTGGTTTGTATTCATCATCGCCAGCGCGGCGTGGTTTTTCGACTGCCTCGATCAGCGGTTGTTTTCGTTGGCCCGGGTGGAAGCCCTCACCGCGTTGACGCAATCAACACCCGGGGCCGATGTGCAAGCCCTCGGCAAACAGGTCACCGCCTACTTCTTGATCGGCTGGGGCATCGGCGGACTGATCTTTGGTGCCCTGGGAGATCGCTACGGGCGAGCCAAAATGCTCACGATCACCGTGCTCATCTACTCAGCATGTACCGGGTTGAGTTATTTCAGCCGAACTTATTGGGACTTTGCCGTGGCCCGATTTCTCACCGGCATCGGCGTGGGAGGAGTTTTCGGATTGGCGGTCGCGCTGATTGCCGAGACGCTCAGCGAGAACGCCCGCTCGGGGGCACTGGGTTGGTTGCAAATCCTTTCGACCGTCGGCAATCTTTCCGCGGGGCTTGTACTCGCTATTATCGGTAGATGTGTGCAAAGTGGCTTCATTGCCCAAGGGAACGGCTGGCGGTGGATGTTTTTGGTTGGTGCCTTGCCGGCCTTGTTGGTGGTATTCACAATGAAGTTTCTCCACGAGCCGGAACCTTGGTTGCGCGCGAAGGCGGAGGGTCGGTTGCCCAAAGGGAATATCCTGGCCCCGTACCGCGATCTGCTGCGCGAGCGCCGTTGGCGAAAAAATCTCGTCGTCGGGGCACTCATTTCGTCCGCGGGGGTAATCGGGCTGTGGGCGATTGCCGAGTATGCCATCGACCTGCAATCCAAGGTGTTCCTTCAGCACTTTCAGCAAGAAAAACTGCCCGAGGCCGAGATCGCCAAGGCCATTATCGGTGCCAAGGCGACCGCCTACACGCTGCAAATGATCGGTGCCGCAGTGGGCATGTGGTTCATGACGAAAGCCTGCATCGTGCTGGGGCGAAAACCGGCGTTCGCCATCTGGTACACGGGGGCATTTGTGGTAACGCTCTTCGTCTACTGGACCATGAGCTCACCCGCCGATGCGTATTGGATGATGCCGCTCATGTGGTTTTTCCAATTGGGCGTCTTCGCGGGGTTTGCGATTTATTTACCCGAGCTTTTCCCAAGTAGCATGCGGAGCACCGGGACTTCTTTCTGCTACAATCTCGGCCGCTTCGCTGCGGCTGGCGGAAGTTTCTTCTCTGCCAAGCTGGCCACCGAAGTCTACCGCAGCGACGTCCCCGGTCTGCAAGAACGCTACGCCGCGATGACGATGTGTGCGATCTTTTTGATTGCACTGTTCACGCTGCCGTTCGCGCCCGAAACCAAAGACCAACCGCTCCCCGAGTAAGCGAGCAAGGCGAGCCGTAAGCGGTCATGGGTTATGCAATTGCTAGTAATTTGAACATTCGTAGTTCCAAACGACTGGGAAATTAGAACACGCATGAGTTAACAGCTCTAATTGAAGAATGGGCCACGGATGAACGCGGATCGAACGGATTTACACGGATCGTTGGAATGAATCGAAGTTCCACAAACCCTATCTCTTGATCAGCGTTCATCCGCCAAATCCGCGTTTATCCGCGTTCTATTCTTAGTAGTTCTAATCGACTGGGAAATTGGAGCACTCTCTAACACTTGGATAATCCTTTGTCGCCGACGGCTCGCCAAGTTTCATTTCGCCAGTAGCTTGATCGCGAAGAATCCGCCCACCAGCATCGCACAGAGTGCCAGCGTGATCCACTCGAAGTATTTTTCGAGTACACGCTTGGCGGCGGGGCCGAACCACCACATCACCGTCGCGACGAGAAAGAATCTGCCCGAGCGCCCCAGGGCCGAGGCCAAGACCAGCGTGGTGAACGGAACGTACTCGTGGAACACCCCCGCCGAGATGGTGAATACCTTGTAGGGAATCGGTGTGAACGCCGCCGCGAAGATCGCCATGAAGGCGTTGGTTTGATACAACTCGCCCACGTATTTCACGCGTTCCTCGGTTACCCCGGGGACGTAACTGTAGAACCAAGTATCGACCGCGGTCCATACCGCATAGCCGATGAAGAATCCAGCGATTCCACCCAACACGGAGAAAACCGAGTTAACGGCTGCATAGAAAAACGATCG
>CALMBE010000077.1 GCA_937860165.1 uncultured Planctomycetaceae bacterium | reverse complement strand
GGTGTACAGACCAAAGGCAGCCAGCCTTGAAATGCGGAAGTTATTCTTGAGTCACCCCAAAGTCTCGGAAAATGGGGCTCGTGGCCCCACAGGGGACCAGTGGCGGGGGAGGCAATCGCCGTAACTGCTACGCTGCCTTTCTCTCTCTTCCTAGAACACAACTTTCGGTTATAGCTAGAGATAACATAACAAAACGCACAAGCTGGGAAGAAACACTGGCAGAGCCAGTGGCACCCGGCAGTACTCATGATCCAGGGGCCGCCGTAGCGGGGTCGCAGAATGGACAGGGCGCGGGGGCGGTGCTGTCAGGGTTTTGCAATTGCACGGCACCGCGGGTGATCGAAATCATTCCGGTGAGCACAATGCACCAGGCCGCGACGCGGAAGATTTGCCCTCGACTGACGACCGACAAGAATTGCCCGCCGTATCCGACGGCTACCATCAAGGGAACGGTCCCCAGTCCGAAGGCGAGCATCGTGAGCATTCCCTGCCAGAGATTGCCGGTGCTTCCCGCCTTCAAGAGAAAGGCATACACCAGACCACAGGGAATGAATCCCGTGAAGAGTCCCGCAAGCAAGGGGCCCGACCAGCCGGGGGCGGTGAGAAATGTCTTGAGTCCGGAGGTCATTCCACAGGGTATTCCCCCCAGCAGGCGAACCATCGGGCGAGGGACGATACCGGCGGTGACGAGTCCCATTCCCACGAGCAAGACCCCGGCGAAAATTGCCAAGAGCGATTGCGAGGCGACGAATCCGCTCGTGCGAGTTGTGATCCAAGCCCCACCAAAACCGGCCAGCGCTCCGCAGAAGGAGTAAGTAAAAATCCGCCCGATACTGAACACCAGTTGCCGATGGAGTTGGTTGGTGCCGACGGGGGCACTCGTGCTGAGATAAATCGCCAGCGGGCCGCACATCCCTAGGCAGTGGGCCGAGCCGAGGATTCCTCCGACCAGAATCAAGGGAAGCTCGATCACGTTCGCGCTCCGACAAGTTCGGGTTGGGGCTGAGAAGATGCTGTGTCCGCCGAATGGAGAGTGAAGTCCCTGGTTGCGGTGGCAAGTTGAGGTGAAGTTCTGGGCACCAGGGGCGGAGGCTCGGGGAAGTGTGCCAAGCGGAGTGAATTGCCGATGACTAAGATGCTGCTCAGCGCCATCGCCAACGCCGCCCAGATGGGATTCAATCTTCCCACGGCTGCGAGCGCGATGCCGATGGTGTTGTAGGCAAAGGCCCAAAACAGATTCTGTTTGACGATCCGCAGGGTTTGCCGCGCGAGTCCCACGGCCCAGGGAAAGCGTCGCAGATCGTCGGCCAGCAGGCAGACCCCGGCCGCATCGCGCGAAACATCCGCCCCGCAACCCAGGGCCACTCCGACATCGGCGGTGGCCAGGGCGGGGGCGTCGTTCAAGCCGTCGCCGATCATCGCCACCAAGCCCCGCGCGCGCAGCGTTTGCAACGACAGGGTCTTGTCCTCGGGAAGCAAAGACCCGGCAGTTGCCAATCCGAATTGCGTTCCCAGGGGAATGGTCCGCGCGCTGAGATCCCCCGACAGCAGGTGCAAATCGAGTCCCAGGGCGCGACACTCGGCCAGGGCCTGAGCGGCTTCGGGTCGCAAGGTTTCGCGAAACTGCACAACCCCCTGCACACGGTTCCCCCAGCCGACGAACACTTGTTGCAGGAGCGGAGACTCCTGGATGGCGGCAGACAATTCGGCAGGAAATTGCAGGCCCTGCGATTCCAGGAACCGCCGATTTCCCAGATACACGACACCCAAGTCGGTCACCTCACACGAGAGTCCTTGGCCCGGCCAGGTGGTCACCAGCGAGCCTTCCGCCCCTGACGTAATGTCTGCGTGTTCCCCTGTGTAGGCGACAATCGCCTTCGAGAGGCTATGGTTCGAACCGCTCGCCAACAGGTGGGCCAGTTCCAATACTTGGCGTGGATCGGCATTCGCGGCGACATGAAAACTGCTGGCCGTGGGAATCCCGGTGGTGAGTGTGCCGGTCTTGTCGAAACAGGCACAGCGAATCTCGGCGAGCCGTTCGAGCACGACTCCACTGCGGAACAAAAGTCCCCCCTGAGCCGCGCGGCCGAGCGCGGTCCACACGGCCATCGGGGTTGCCATGCCCAGTGCACAAGGACACGCGATCAGCACTACCGACAGCGCCGCCATGAGACCTTCGTCGAGCCCCTGGGTTCTGCCATGCCACCAACCGGCAACGATCGCAATGAGACACACCACGGGAATAAACACGACCGCGATCCGGTCGGCGAGCCGTTCGTGCCGACCCTTGACACTGCGGGCGGCGCGGACCATGTCGACGATCCGTGACAGGGTTTCCTGCCCATCGGCGGCAGTGACTTCGACCCGCAGGTCGCCATCGAGATTGAGCGTCCCACTGAACACGCGATCCCCGACCGATTTTTCCACCGCCACGCTTTCCCCCGTGACGATTTGCTGGTCGACCATGGCCCGACCCAGCGAGATGATGCCGTCGACTGCAAATCGCTCGCCGGGCACGATCCGCACGACATCGCCCGTGCGGAGGGTGTCGCGTGCGACTTCGACAAAGGTTCCCGAGGATTCCAGTTTGCGGACTTGAGTGGGGAGGAGTTGCGTGAGCCGATCCAGCGAAGCGCCGGTGCGATGCTTTCCTTTGGCTTCCAGAAATCGACCCATCGAGACAAAGACCATCACCACGGCCCCGACCTCGAAATACACATGGCCCTCGCCCCGCAGCACCGAGACAAGCGAATAGGAGTAAGCGGCGATCACCCCGGCTAGGATCAACAGATCGGTGGTGACGATCCGAGCGCGGAGGGATTGCCACACCCCTTGGGCGATGGGCCCTCCCAGGAGATAGACCACAGGAACGGAAAAAAGCAGCGACGCCCAGAGGAACAATTCGCGGAGCGACGTGGCCAGCGGATTGGTAAAGGATTCCTCGGGGTACAGGTCGCGGCTCCAGAGGTCCATCGCGAAGACCAGCACGTTCATCGTGAAGAAGATCGCCAGTCCCAATCGCTGTAAAGCGCGGGCGGAGTTGCCGGCTTCTTGTTCGGCATCGAACACGCTGGCAACCGACCGACAGCCCGAGCAGCAGAACTCGACATCAGCCGCCGAGGAAGCGGCTTGCCAACGAAACGTGGCAGGCAGTGGCAAGCCACAGAAGGCACAATAGCGTGGTGAGTCGGGCTTTTTCACGGAGGCGAAACAATCTCAACCTGCAACGCGGGGAACAGGTAAGTGATTGTATAGTAGACGGCGTAAACCCAAAAGCCGAGCCAAATCAGCCGCACATACCAGGGAATCCGGTTGCCGACGTAGCTGTGCCAGCGGCTTTCGACCTGGGGAGAAGTCTCTTTCACGCTTACCGTTTCGGCACTGGTATCAAGATAATCGCTCACGGGTGGGGGACCTTTCTAAGGATGGCAGAGAATACATTTTCAGTAGTTCCAAGTTTGTCGTTTTCCTTGTGAATTCGATGTATCAGCTGTAGTGTTGCGACGTTGGCTTAAGCTGTCTGCCTTTACCTATCAGCCAGAAACTGACGGCTAGCGTCGCATCGCGAACTACTCCAAACCTGTGGAAAAACCCGAAACTTATAACTACTGAATGTGCTTATTATGGAGAGCGGCGAATGATAAACAACCTAAGCCCTAGGCTAAGTAGCAGCAGGGAACCGGATTCGGGAACTGCTGTGGCACTAGCCAGAGTACCCGGCCCTGTAAAGTTTCGCTGCCAAGCAAGGAAGTCAGCCCCGTCGGAATCCCCGTCGTAGTCGGCGTCAGCTAGAGAGCCTGCATCTACGCCATAGTTATTCTGCCAGAGACCTAAGTCTCCTCCATCAACATCCCCATCATCGTCGAAGTCTCCGGCCGTGATCTCACCCGCCCACCACGCCAAGCCAAAATCTTGACCATCCCCTAGAAAGTCTGCGTGTTGAACTCTAATCTTGTAATTCCCATTTGGAACGTCCGCGAAGATATGTTCAACACTATCTTCTGTGGCAGTCGACAACGCTATTGCATTATTGATATTGTTTTCATTCGCGGCCATCAAATAGAGGTTGAGGTTGTTGAGTTCCATATCTATGCTTTGGTTAACAAACTGATCCCCTGTATTGTATCTGGTTGCACTACCAGTCTTATCAACTATTCTATTCCAGGCTAGCGTAACGGCGACGTAGCCTGAAATCTGACGGTCGAAGGTATAATCCAAAAAGGAACCACCTCCGATATTTTCAAAGTCCCAACCGATACGGGGAACCATGCCCGGGTTTTGCTCTCCCGGACGCAGATTGATAAGAGCCCTATTTGAATTCAAGTGCCCCGCTCCCAACTCCTCGCTTAATGGGACAAAAGGACTATTATGTGCGGCAGTTGTCGTCCAGTTAGTGCCGTCATCGCGTACAACTTCACGTCTCGAGCCATGCACCCCTTGTAGCTTATCCGCAGAATTCAATATGACCGCTTTCATTACCTCAGGCTCCCGGTGGTTACGAGAAATAAATCCAGGGTTGGAAATTGGAGGGTCAGCCTGAGTCTCTGCAAACTGCTGAAGCAGTGCAACGGTACCTGTGACATGCGGAGCGGCGTAACTTGTTCCACTTTCAATTGTGGTGGTATCTTGAAAATCGGGAAATTCACCCCGGTTTGCTAAGGTGCTATTCAATGCAGGGGCCAAAATATCAATTGCCACTCGGGCACCGGCGGGATCGAAAGCAGATTCGTTTCCAGTCCACGTTTGTCTGAAACTACCCGTAGCACCTTGGTTAAATCTTTGTGATCCGCCTACCGAAATTCCATTGAAATTATCTTCCGGTATTCCAGCATTCAAACCTTCGCCACCTGCAACGACATACAGAACATTCTGAGCCTCAGTAGACCAATCTATAAACCTAGACCAGATTGATGTTGCATCAGGTGCATCCAAACCTTCTGGAGTTCGGCCAACACTTACATTGATCACCCTTATGTTAGGGACTCTTGCTATACGATCAGAAGCTACCGCACGTGCTACATCATCTTGGCTCGTATAAGTTCCGGCATGAAGTTGGGCTTCTGGAGATATTCCCACAATGCTAGGGTCAGGAAGGAGCTTCGCAATCATTACCCCCGCAACCTCGAGCGCGTGGTCACCAATCAAACCCTGTGTGAATTGGGAATTAGCACCATCAATACTTGTGTCGTTATAAACCTCAGCGGGATTTACCTGAGAATGGTAGTTTGCAGGCAAGTCCTTATCAGGGTCTCCAGGTCGACCCTGTTCTACCATTCCGATTACGACTCCGGTGCCATCTAAACCAGTAGCAGCCGAATTTATTCCCAAGAAACCCCGTGTTGTCAGGTCACCCAATAGGGGGGAAGACATTCCTAATAGAAACGCAATAGTGAGAGAACTTCGCATGACAACATCCTTCTCAGTCCGGTGGCTCCAAGACTCTAAACACCGTCGAACCTGATACTAGTCTCTTGGCATCAAGATCACTTAATGTTGGAAGCTTGGCGCTAGCCAGATATTCCTCGACTGTATCCTCTGTTCGTTCAACGGTAATTTTTATTCTTCCTTTGAGGTCATCTCCGAGAGGAATTAATGCGTAGTGTTGCGTAGACTTACGAAGGCCATGGACATGAAAGTGGTACTTCACGATTATTTCGTTCTTTTCTTTGACTACCTGGCCGATGTGAACAATTTGCGAGCTTGAATAAGCATAGAAAACGAGAGTCAGAGGGCTACCTGCCTTGAAATTGTCTTTTGGATTTTGCCGTTTGGCGAGGATTGCATTCGCTTCTATCAATGCCTCAAGTCCGACAGCGTTAACCACAAAGGCGGAACCGGCGTTCTTATTTCCTTTGGGTTTGAAGTGTGGGTTCAGACGCCAGAATGTGTTTACCGCGATTGAGCTCTGAATCTGGTTGTCAGCCACCATCTTTTTGAATTGTTCATGATTCGGCTCTAATTCCCTGACATCTTTCGTGCCTGGCATTTTCCAAGCCCAGATTGTGTCCAATGGAATGGTTGGAATGTGCGTAGTAGGCCTCTCTACGGCGCTGGCACAGAAAAAGACGAGTAAGAAAAACATCGTGACCTCCTGCCATCAAGTATAGCTGACGAAAGGAAAGGCTGACAAGTCAGATTGAAAAGTCTACAAATAGGGTAAGTGCCGGGTCCGTAAACGGTGTCAGAAACTAATGGCAGTGGCGTAACGGTAAGTCAATATATTGTAACGTGAACTTTTTGACGGCGATATCGCACCACTGCTGTCACGAGGCCACAAATAGGAGAATCATGAATGAAATGAGTCGTAGTCGTAGGCCGGAACGAGGTACTCCGAAGTTCCGGCATTTTTTGGAAAAGGTGCGAGTTGCGAGTTAATTTCTTACCGTCATTTCTCGAAACCCGTAACTCGAAGCTCGCGCCTTCAGGTGTGCCCTGCCAGAACTGCGGGGTACCTTGTTCCGGCCTACCAGCTACCGGCTATTCGAACCTCGTCATTCGACATTCTTTCGTCATTGGGTATTTCGTCATTCGGAATTATTCGGTGGCTGGCATGACCACCTTAGCGCTCTAGTATTTCTTACTACAAGATCGAATCACTGTAGTGCGTGTCGTCTGAGGTGGAGTCGAGATCGCGCTCTTGATCGAGCATGGTTTGTTTGGGGCGTTCGATATCGTGAAACATTCCCTGCGTGGCGGCCCAACCTAAGAGGCACAAGAAACCCGCACTAGCCAGCAGATAATTCACCAGCGGGGCGACGGCGAAAACCCCCTCTGCCGCCGCGGAATCGGAATCCAGAACCAGTCGTACCAGCTCGATGAATTTGCTACCAAAGCCGAAGGCGCAGAATCCCAGGATCACGACCGCCATGATCGCGACTACAATATTTTGCGCTCGGGGAGCGACTACAATGTTTTGCATCTTCGGGGTCGAAGTTGATTTCATGATTTATTGAGGTTATCAGGGAATTTCTGTATCACTTTGCCAACTATTAGGCTGTCATTCCCGCGCAGGCGGGAATCCAGTATCCGGGGCATGGATTCCCGCCTACGCGGGAATGACGATTGGGCGAAGCTTATCATTGTTAATTCAGGACACCTTCGATTGGGTTACTCCAAGGGGTTGAGCATCTGCTCCTGGAGCGGGACATGTTTTTCGTAGAGCGGGTACTGGTCGAGCCAGGAACCTAGCCACTGCACATAGGTGATAATGGCCAGTCCACGCTTGTTCGGTTTAGCGGGGTCGTTGTCGTCGTAGAACCAACCGTATTTTGGCATCGGCGAGCCAGGAGACAACAGGGGCGGATCGAAAAAGTGGACCGCATGCCAATCATTGCCCCGCCGTCCCCCTTCGCGGCTGAGGTCGGGTCCCACGCGGCGGGTCCCCCACAGCACGGGGCGTTGGAGTCGGTTGGCGTATTCATCCGAGGAGGCGACCTTTCCCCAACGCGTGCTCTCATTGGACACGGGACGAATAAACTGGCTGTGGCAGTGCCAACAGCCTTCGGCAACGTACACATCGTGGCCGAGTTGGAGCGCCTCGGCCAGGTTTTCTTGATTCGGCGGACCAAAGTACTTGGTGAACTGCTCGGGGTAACGAATGCTCAAATCCTCGAACTGATAGATCAAGTTTTGATTGTCGGCTAGTTCGGCGACCGACTGTTCTTTCAGATCCTGATAGAGCAACACCGGCACGAGCGCGTTCGAGAGAAACGCGAACAGAAAGAAGCCGAGGCCTCCGATGAGCAGATTCGCCGGGTCTGCGACACCATCCAGGAGCTGGGCTTCACGGTGGAGCGGGTGGCCGAGGTGGCGCGGGCCGCGCTGAAGGGTGCCGGTCAGTCGCCGCCGGATGCCCTGTTCGAGCCGCTCGCGCCGCTCGATCTCGTCGGCCTGCTCGCCGACGCGGAGTGGCTCCACCGCGAAAACCGCAAACTGACGGCGC
>CALMBE010000076.1 GCA_937860165.1 uncultured Planctomycetaceae bacterium | reverse complement strand
CCCCAACCGCAAAGTGGTGAAGTTCGCGTTGCCGTGTGGGTGTCGGGAGTGAACCCGATCGATGTCAAACGCCGCCTCGGAGGCCGGGGTTCCATGACTGCCCCGCGAATCGTGCCGCACTTCGACGGTGCGGGAATCATCGATGCCGTGGGCGAGGGGGTCGATTCGAGTCGCGTGGGAGAGCGCGTCTGGCTTTACGAAGCGCAATGGCAACGCGACTACGGTACGGCCGCCGAGTTGGTTACGCTGCCCCAGCACTTAGCCGTGCCCCTTCCCGACAACGCAGATTTTTCCTCCGGCGCTTGCCTCGGAATCCCGGCACTCACCGCTTACGGTTCACTGTTCGCCGCAGGCCATGTTCAAGGGAAGACGGTGCTCGTTACCGGCGGTGCCGGGAGCGTAGGACGCTATGCCGTGCAGTTTGCCAAACTCGCGGGGGCGACTGTTATCGCCACCGTCAGCAGCGAGTCCAAAGCAGCTCTGGCAAGCAGCGCCGGGGCAGATCATGTACTTAACTATCGGACGACCGACATCGCCGACGAAGTCCTAAAACTTACTTCGGGGAAAGGGGTCGATCATGTCACCGAAGTGGAATTCGGCGGCAATCTCGCGACCAACCTCAGCGCGGTTGCAGTCGGCGGCTCAATTGCAGCTTTCGCATCGCAAGCGACTCCGGAACCACAAGTCCCATTTTATTCGCTCATGTACCGCAGCCTAGCGGTATATCATGTGTTGGTGTTTCAACTCAGCGCGGCACTCAAAGCACAAGCCATCGCCGACATCTCGCGCTGGCTCGAGCAAGGAAAACTTACCCATCACATCGCGGAAGTGTTCCCCTTGAAAAACACGATCGCAGCACATCAAGCGGTCGAGCAGGGTGCGACGGGGAAGGTGTTGATCGATCTCCAAGCGTCGTAACGCGATGCCGAACGGACTGGTCGCTTAAGCGACCAGTCCAACCGGGGATTGGGGACTCAACTCGTCGCCGGGGCGAGGGTGCCTGCGCTTTCTAGGTCGGGGATGACAAACGGCGCACGCTGTTGGCGGGTCCGCAGTTCATTCGCTGCTGGGTTGTCGACAAACAATTCCGTCGTGGGGTCCAATTCCAATGTGGCACCCAGCGTCAAAGCGGCTTGCGAATCAATATCCACATCATTGGCACGCAGGTGGCCTGCCATACGATCAAACGAGTCCGCCAAATGTTCCCGCCCGGCTACTTGCGCTGCGATTTCACTCGCATTTACCTGCTTACCTAAGCGATGCGAAATACTTCCCATAAAGCAGAGCGAACTGGAAAGGTGGCCTTCGTAAATCTCGGCATGGAGTGAAGTCCGATTGCGGTTAGCCACGGCTTCGAGCCAGTTTTTGAAATGCGATTGCCCCGCTACGCGCCAT
This sequence comes from uncultured Planctomycetaceae bacterium, assembly GCA_937860165.1. Classification (GTDB taxonomy): domain Bacteria; phylum Planctomycetota; class Planctomycetia; order Pirellulales; family Lacipirellulaceae; genus Bythopirellula. The sequence goes on along the minus strand of CALMBE010000076.1, from coordinate 715 downwards.
TCCTTGATGAGCTTGCCTTGGTTGTCGTACGCGGAACTCGATTGATAGGAACCATCCGCCAGGACATGGCCCTTCTCGCACTGCACGAGGACACCGATGTCGATGCCACGATACTTGTCCATCGAGCCCGCCCAACTTTGCTGAGATTTTTGGGCTTCTTTCGAACGCGGTAAGCCGCGTACCTCAAAAATCAACGGGGCGCTCGGATAGTCGAAATATGCAATCTGGGAATTGGGCGTGTTCCCGGCATCGTCGTAACCCACTCGACCCCCGATGCTCACGACGCGCGGGGCGAGTTTGTCAGCTCCGAGGAACCACCGCGCGACATCCATCTGGTGGATTCCTTGGTTGCCCAGGTCGCCATTGCCGGTGTTGAAATCCCAATGCCAATCGTAGTGCAGCATCGAGCGGTAAAGGTCCACCTTCTCGGCGGGGCCACACCACAGGTCGTAATCAATCGTCGCCGGAATCACCAGCGGCTTGTCAAGCTTGCCAATACTGGGTCGCGGCTTGTAGCACGTTCCCACTGCATAACGAATCGGCCCCAGTTCTCCGCTGCGCACAAACGCTACGGCGGACTTGATGCTCTCGCTCCACCGGGCTTGCGTGCCGCACTGGATGATGCGGTCGTATTTGCGAGCGGCCTGTACCACTTGGCGACTCTCCCAAATAGTTTGGGCGATGGGTTTTTCGAGGTACACATCCTTCCCCGCTT
>CALMBE010000075.1 GCA_937860165.1 uncultured Planctomycetaceae bacterium | reverse complement strand
ATTCTCATGCCCACACCGGCGTACCGGCGTGGGCATGGCACCCCAAAGTGAAAAACTGATCGGCCCTGGTCATTCCCGCGCAAAGCTTGAAAACTGGCCTACTGCGAGATACCATGAACTTATGACCGCCGAACACTTCGACAAGACGCTGCAAGCCTACCAGAAACGGCGACCGTTCCGAGGGTTCGCGGTGCGCTTCGTGAGTGGCGAGCACATCGATGTCGATCATCCCGAAGCACTCGTCGTTCGCGGCGGAGTGGGTGTCTATCTCAGCACTGCTGGCGTACCGACTCTTTTCGATCACGAAAGCGTGAGTGAAGTTGTGGGCGAAACAGAACGTCGGACGGCTTAGACTTTCTCTACCAGCCACTGCTGATCCTTCTCATAAGCATCCAATTTGAAAACCGCGTAATGCTTTCCAACAGAACTTATTATTCGGACGCCCACCCATACATTTAAGGGGAAAAGAATTGCCGCAAAAAGGCACAAGAGGTCGAATGCTTGAGGTAGATAATGCCCAGGCTAAAATCGAACACTCCCCACATTAAATTACGAACCCTCGCAAAACATCGCACCGGCACCCGCCTCTTGTGCCTTTTCGTGGCTATATTTCCTCAACCATGTTCACGAAGCGCACCACCACAACCTAGCGCGAGAAGTACTCCCTTGAGAGTGACTATCGGCTGTCACCTTTCCCAGCCACCAGCGGCTCGCCACTTCTTCCCGCTTACTCCGCAATCGGTGTCGCACCCGCGGGGGGTGTGCCGCGACCCGCGCGCACATACCTCCCCCGACCCTGAGAATATTGCTCGGCGGGAGGAAGTTCCGCGATCGTTCCCGCGCGACTCGCTGTGAATAACTTTTGGAGAAACGGTCGACACCAGCCGCAACCGGTCCCCGCGCCGAAACAATCGGCAAGCTGTGCGACGTGCGTGGGTTTTTCCACCCGCAAGTAATTGGCAACTTTCCGTTGTGTCACATGAAAGCACAGGCATAATTCGTCATCTGGTTGCATCGGATCACTTCCCCATGGCGAGGCGCAGGGCAATTCGTCGGGCCTTGTGAAATTCACCCAGATCAAGCCATTCCTCGGAGGTGTGGATATTGTTCTGCCCACACCCCAAGGTAACCGTGGGAACGCCCCGCGCACTGAGCCAGTTGGCATCGAGCCCCCCATTGGAGATGTTGATCGCGGGTGTGAAACCCTCGGCCTCGATGGCGGACTGTGCAGCAAGCACCGCCGGATGGTTTGTCGGCAAGCAGAACGATTCGTAGTCGAGCCGCCCTACGATTGCGACCGTGCCACATTGGCCGCTGTCATTGCGGACCAGTTTGGCGGCACGCTGAAAGGCCTTTTCGATTTCCGTGACGATCCGCTGACGAAACTTGGGGTCGTGTCCCCGAGCTTCGGCACGAATTCGCACGAGATTCGTAACCACGTTGGTCGCGGCCCCCCCCTCGATGACTCCGAGATTGCTGGTGCCCCGTTTGCCATTTTTCTCAACCAGCCCATGCCAACCATTTTGCACGAGGTCGGCCGTCGCCAGACCCGCAATGGCGATTGCACTGACCCCTTTCTCAGGGTGCCCCCCGGCGTGGCTGGCGATTCCTCGAATTTCGATGTTCATGCGATATCCCCCCGTCGCCCCGATGGTCACGCGAGCGGGGAAATCCCCATCAAAATTGAAAGTGAGGGCGGGTTTCCCCAGCAGTCCCAGGGCGACATGACGCGCCCCATGCAGCCCCGCTTCCTCCTGCACGGTCCACAGAAAGGTCAGCGGCAGGTGCGGGAGCCGCTTTTCCACCAAATCGAGGACCGTCGACAACAGCACCGCCACTCCCGCCCGGTCGTCGCCTCCCAGTCCCGTTTGTCGATCCGCGGAAACAATCCGCTGCCCACGTTTGACCGGCTTGGCTCCGATGCAGATCGGCACCGTATCCAAATGGGCAGCAAACATCCGCCGAGGACCCTTCAAAGTCCCCGGCAGGCGCAGCACCAGATTACCGACTTCTCCGCCAGCCAAGGCCGACTTCCGATGTGCTTGGTCTGTCTTCAGTGCCGAGGCGTCAATCCCGGCTGCGAGCAACCGACTGCGGACCAATTGGGCCACTGCGCCCTCGCCGCCACTCCCGCCGGGCACAGCCAATAAGTCCAGCAAGAGTTTTTCCGCACTGCGGTCTGGGGAAAGTGGGATGACATTTCCTGGGGTTTTCACGGGATAATTCTTCCTAATTGTTTGCTCGGAGACTCTATGCTAGCACAATCGGGCGTTTTTTTGGTGGGAGTGGTCCGTGGTCAGATGTCCGTCGTCAGTTGTAACGGACAACGGACCACTGACAACGGACAACCATCTTCCTTCCCCCTTCCCCCTTCCCCCTTTCCGCAGGTATACGCAAGATAGCTTCGCAAAATACCGATCTTATCTAAATAAGTGCATCTTGCGTGTTTTGAACCCCTTTTGGCTCCCTTCCCGAGAGCCCGTTTGGTCGCACGTTCGCCCAGAATGTCCGCCAGTTATTTTTGAATGGAATCCATCCCGGGGAAGGAGCAAGCAACCATGCGGTGGGAACGAAGGAAACCCTTCTGGCCAATCTTTGTCGGCCTGGCAACGCTTTTGGCTCTGGCGATTGCGGCACCCTACTGCTGGCAACACCCTGTGCTGAATGTCCATGAGCTCATGGGCCAGATCGAACCAAGTCCCGAGCGACTCCCCCTGGAGCTTCAGCCGCTGCCGCTGCGAACGAGTTTCGACACCGACAAGCTGCGCGATTTCTGCAGTTCCCTCCAAGAAATCCTCCGTTCGCAATCCGATTCCGATACGAATTCTACTCCGGTAGTGGTCTCCTATCCACGCCCTGCACTCTCGACGCGGGTCATGGTTTCTAGTTCCGCAGACCGCTTGGCGATGGCCTTGCCGGATGATCGACGGGCAAACCCCCCGCAATCTATCTCGGCGCTCCCCGCGGCCGCCGAATCCACCCGCGAAGAGGCCCATGACAACCAAAAAGCCCAGGAGATTTCGCTGCCGGTGATTCGTCATCGACCGATGCAATTGATCCAACGGCTCGAGACACTTGGCACCCACCCCCAATCGTCATCCTGGGTAGCGGCCACGCTGACTCGGGTCAACCAATTGACAGACAAAGCGGGAATCGCCCCTGAGTCGAGTTCGACTTTACTCGCAGGGCTACGAAAGTTGGCTGAAGAGGGTCGCGCCCAAGCCCTCGAAATCGCCGAACCCGCAGTCCAACAGAATTGGCTCCAAGCCGCCGAGGGGCTCCAGCGGCGCTTGGGAATTTGGGAACTACTGCTGATCGAACATTCCGGGTCGGTTGAACCGACTCCCCCCTCGACTGCGCAGTTGGTGGCCGTGCTGGGACAGGTCGGCTCGCTCCTTTCCGATACCGCCAACGGCCAGATGTGGCACGATTATTTGCTCCTCGATCAAATCGCTCAGTCCACCAGCGAGGGATTAGGAATCGACCACGCCGCGCGACACCGGTTAGCGCAAGAGGTGTTGTCGCGGACTTCAGATCCACGTCTCACCAAACAGCAGCAGACTTTTCTGGCAACCCCACCGCTGGCCGACTTGCAACACGAGCTGAAAGCCTGGGCCGCCGGACCGGTCGATTTACAAATCCTCCTGGCACTGGTTGAGCGTTACGAAGTCGAGGGACAACTCCGCTTCGCCACGGCGATCTCGCAACTCGCACAGCGCCTGCAGTGGTCGCAGGATGCGAAACTCCAAGCCTTGGCGGCCGATCTCCAGGACCGCTATCGCGGAGCCAACATGCGATTGGCCATCAGCGAGGTGCTACTCAATCGCATGATCCCCGAGCAAAAAAATGTCTCGGCACCCGTACGCGAACGCATTGCTGGTCGCCAGGTGCAGGGTCGTTCGCGCACCACGACCGAAGTGAAAGTTCAGTTGCTCCCCAGTGACACTGCTTGGCAATTCGGACTCCAAGCCTCCGGACGGGTGTATTCTCAGACTCGCTCGGATACTTGGCCCGTCAATGTTCGCAACGCCGCCCGTTATGAATACGAAGCCCAAAAGAAAATCACCATCGATCCTCAGGGCCTGAAAGTCGCGCCCGCCCAGGCCGATGCCCGAGGTCGGCATGAATTCTTGGGTGCCGACTCGCAATTCGATCGCGTGCCGATCCTGGGAGCATTGTTCCGCGATATTGCCAAGCGTCAGAATCAAAAATCGCGGTCGAAAGCGATGACCCAAGTCAAATCCAAGGTCGCCGGACAAGCCCGACATCGCATGGATCAGGAAACGAATCCCAAGCTCAGCAAGTTGGAACAAAAATTCCGTACCAACGTGCTGATCCCCTTCGGACAATTAGCCCTCGACGCCGAACCCGTCTCCATGGTCACCACCGACGACCGGGCCGTGATGCAATTGCGTCTGGCGAATCTCGACCAACTGGCGGCCCACAGCCCACGCCCCTCGGCCCCCTCGGACAGCATGGTGAGCATGCAAGTCCACCAAAGCGCGTTAAACAATGCCTTGGAGGGTCTGGGACTCGAAGGGCGTCGGCTTACTTTGTTGGAACTGCATCAACTCTTGGCCGAGAAACTCCGGCAAACCGAACTGGCCCCCCCCGCGGATCTACCCACCCGCGCGGTTATCGAATTTGCCCCGCACGATGCGATTCACATTGCCTTTTCCCAGGATCGCTTCGAGTTAGTCCTCAACATCCGCGAACTGGCCCACGGACGCGACAAGATTCGCAACTTCCAAGTTCACACTTTTTACCGACCAAAAATCGACGGCTTGGCAGTGCAACTCATCCGCGATGAAACCCTGCAATTCTCGGGTTATAACCTGCGCACCGGGCCACGCGTGGTGTTGCACTCGGTGATGGGGAAACTCTTTGCCAAAGGGCAAGCCATCGAAGTGTTTCGCAAAGAAATCGAAGCCGACTCACGGCTCTCCGGCCTGATGGTCACGCAACTGGTGATCGACGATGGCTGGATCGCCCTGGCGATTGGCCCCGCCGCCGCTAATCGCACCGCCTGGCGAACCCCCAGCTATCAGTAGAAAACCGCGACCGGTGGTCGCGCTCTTCGCGTTTATAGCCAAAAACATGCGCGACCACCGGTCGCGGCTTTATGGTGAAAGAAATGGGTAGGGTCGTGGCCCGACACCGCGACGGACGTTGTGACGTTCGATGTACAGTTGGGTACTGTCCCAGACAGCTTGCTCGAAGACATAGGATCGCCAACTTCCCTTGCACCACACCGGTCCTGTGTGGAGGGTTTTCCGATGAATGGCCTTGGTCATTTGATCCTTGAGCCACTTTACCGTGTTGTCGATGTCGCGCTCGGTATAAGTCAACAGCAGATGAGTGTGCGTGGATTCGATCGCAGCCGCCGCAATTTGCCAATCAGATTTCGCCTGACATTGGCTACTTGCTTCGATCACACTAGTTTGCATCGCGGGATTCAGCTTCACAGGCGGATGGGCCAATCGCTCGGCAGCCATCCGTAAGCGGATCGGATCCCCCTCGTGTAACTTGTGCGGTTCAATTAGGCCTAGTTCCTCGTCCCAGGCTTCCGACCAATGTCCTCGCGAATCCCCCCGGAAGCCACAAACCATAACCCGATATCACAATATGGTAACCAAGGGTCTTACTCATGGTTTACTTCCAGAAAGCCGCGACCGGTGGTCGCGCTCTTCGCGTTTATAGCCAAAAACATGCGCGACCACCGGTCGCGGCTTTAGGAGCCGACGGCGCTTTCGCCGCTCGCTTCCGGCGGCTTGGCCGGGCGCGCGACGGCACTATCGGTGCCGGGCACGATCATCGGACTGGGGGAATTCTCGGCAATAATCCGGGCCAGTTCCACAGAATCGATGACTTCCTGCTTGATGAGCTCTTGGCTCGTGGCATCGAGGGCCGCGCGACGCTTGGATAGAATCCGTCGCACCCGATCGAGCCCTTCGTCGAGAATGCGTCGCACTTCTTCGTCGATCTCGCGGGCGGTCTGCTCGCTGTGACTGGAAATTCGCCCCATGTCGCCCCCCCCCACGAGGAAGGGACTCCGATGGCTCTCGCGGAAGTTGACCCGCCCCAATCGACTCATCCCGAAATCCATCACCATACTGCGCGCGATTTCAGTGGCACGCTCCAGGTCGTTCTGCGCGCCCGATGAGATATCCTCGAAGATCATTTCCTCGGCGACAGTACCTGCCAGGAGAACTTGGATGCGGCTTTCTAATTCACCCTGAGTCATCAGAAAACGATCTTGCTCGGGGCGCTGCATCGTGTATCCCAGGGCCGCCAACCCCCGGGGGATGATCGATACTTTGTGGACCGGGTCGGTATTCGGCAGCGAGGAGGCCACCAGGGCGTGCCCGGCCTCGTGGTAGGCAACGCGCAGCTTTTCGTCGTCCTGCATGATGCGCTGCTTCTTTTCCAGTCCCGCGCTCGAGCGTTCGACGGCTTCATCGAGTTCGGCCATGCCGACGGCCTTTTTGCCGTTCCGCGCCGCCAGCAGGGCGGCTTCGTTGACGATATTGGCCAGGTCCGCTCCCACAAATCCACTGGTGATCGCCGCGACGTGTTTTACCTTCACATCGTCGGCCACCTTGATATTTTTCAGATGGACTTCCAATATTTCTTCGCGGCCTGCCACGTCGGGCCGGTCGACCAACACATGGCGATCAAACCGCCCCGGGCGCAAGAGGGCCGGGTCGAGTGTCTCGGGTCGGTTGGTGGCAGCCATCACGATGACTCCACTATTGGAGCCAAAACCGTCCATTTCGACCAACAGCGCATTGAGCGTTTGTTCGCGTTCGTCGTGCCCGCCGATCTGTCCGCTGCCTCGTGTTTTTCCGAGGGCGTCCAGTTCGTCGATAAAAATGATGCACGGTGCCCGTTGTTCGGCCTGATTGAACATATCTCGGACGCGGGCCGCTCCGACGCCGACAAACATTTCGACAAAGTCGCTACCGCTGAGGCTGAAAAAAGGGACACTGGCTTCCCCCGCGACGGCCTTGGCGAGTAAGGTCTTGCCCGTGCCAGGAGGACCCACCAACAAGACCCCCTTGGGAATTCGCCCTCCGAGCCGTTGATAGCGTTCGGGATTCTTGAGAAAGTCGACCACTTCGCGAAGCTCGTCGACGGCTTCGTCAACCCCCGCCACGTCGTCGAAAGTAGCGCTAGTATCTTCTTGGGCATACAGCTTGGCGCGACTGCGACCAAATGCCATCGGAGAACCAGCACCCCCCATGCGACGCATCATCACGATCATCAACAGCACCATCAAACCCGTGAAGGTCAGAATCGGGATATAACTCAGGAGTGGACTCGGAGGAGCGGGAACCGAGTGTTTGATACCTCGATCCGAAAGCATTTTGAGCAACACTTGCTCGTTCGCCAGGCGATAAGTGACAAAGGAAACCCGCTGCTCGGGGCGAGCCGAATCTTCGTCGTCCCTGAGCTCATCGTCGCCCACAAGACCCCCGCTCAGGACTTCCATCATGACATCCCCGGTGACTTCGCTATTGGCAACTTTGATGTTCGCCAGACCGGAAAGCTTGATATCGCGGGGTGTGCTGGTGCTGGTGTCGGTGATCGTGATCCAGTTCTTCGCCGGGTCCTGAGAGGCCTCGATGAGATTCTCGAGGTCGCTGAGGCCGATCTCCAGGCGACCCTTCCCCCCCCAAACGGTGCCCAGCAATAACAGCAGGGCCATCAAACCCAACACGTACCAAACCAAGTTACTGGATTGAGAAGTGGGTTTTCTTTCGACGGGACCTTTGAAATCCGAAGAATCATCCATCTTGATAGTCTCACTGAAATTCGCTTGCGATTACCGAACTGGTATCACTCCATACTAAGCCAGTTTCGTTCAAAAGACAACGAATCCTAGCTTTCAAAGCCCTGCCGCAAGGGGCGCCTGGGTTGTGACATTTCCTCATCAATCCTAGAATAAGGGCCTAGAATTAGAGGCTCGATTTGCACGACGGTGGGCTCCAGCCACCGGGCAATCCCTGAACTCGAATTCATTCCTTTCTTCGATACGTCCGCTACATGCCGCAGGTGCGGCCCCGATAACTACACTCCCGAGGACGTTCGGTAACGCACGAACTTTTGCTACCGAAGTCCTTCGGCAGCGGGCAATAATAGCTGGCATGGCCCAACCTACCCGACAAGTTGCGATCCTGGGTTCCACGGGGAGCATCGGCACGAGTGCCCTGAGCGTGGTCTCCGGGAGCGGCGGCCGACTCCGCGTCCGAGCCCTTTCCGCCCATTCCAAGTTCAAGGATTTGGTGATCCAAGCAAAAGAGTATCTGCCGCGCTGGGTCGTAGCCACCGATGCCCCCGCTGCCTCCCGGTTCGATTGGAAGGATCTCCCCAAAGGAACGGAACTGCTGGTTGGCCCCCAGGGTCTCGAACAGGTCGTCGCCGACCCGGAAGTCGACGTAGTTCTGGCGGCGATTGTGGGTCGCGCCGGCTTGGAAAGCACATGGGCCGCACTCGAGAACAAGAAAACGGTCGCCCTAGCGAATAAAGAGTCGCTGGTGATGGGAGGATCCTTGGTGATGCAACTGGCCCGCGATCGGGGTGTCCAGATTTTGCCGGTCGACAGCGAGCACAGTGCGATCTTCCAAGCCCTGCGGGCGGGAAATCCCACGGAGGTCCACAGGTTGGTCTTGACTGCTAGCGGCGGGCCTTTCCGGCATTTGAACAAAGAACAACTCAAACAGGTCACCGTGGCCGAAGCCCTGGAACACCCCGTCTGGGACATGGGCCCCAAGATTACCGTCGACTCAGCCACCATGATGAACAAGGCCCTCGAAATCATCGAAGCCCGCTGGCTGTTCGATGTGCCGGCCCCGCAAATTCAAGTCACAATTCACCCCCAATCCATTGTCCATTCCTTGGTGGAATTTGTAGATGGATCGGTGATTGCCCAGATGAGCCCCCCCGATATGCGGTTACCGATCCAGTACGCACTGTGCTACCCTGAACGTGTGGCTGGCGTGGCACAGCGCATCGATTGGTCCCAGGCACTGAATTTAGAGTTTTTTCCGGCGGAGCTGGATCGTTACCCGGCCCTCGAATTGGGCTACGAATGTGCTCAGGCGGGGGGGACTTCCGGGGCGGTGCTCAATGCCGCCAACGAAGCTGCCGTTGGGGCTTTCCTGGCCGGTGAGCTACACTTTACTGAAATCGTTCTGGCTTGCCGGAGCGTACTGACTTCACACAATTTTGAATCGCACCCCACGCTCGATCAATTGATTGCCATCGATCGCTGGGCCCGAGAGGAGATTTCGCATTGGGTATTTGCTTGATTGCCGCCACCACCCCTTGGGAGTGGGCGATTGTGGTGCTCCAGGTCGGTTTGGGTCTGGGAACCGTGATTTTCGTCCATGAACTGGGTCATTTCGCCGTCGCTAAAATGTGCGGCGTGAAGTGCGAAAAGTTCTTCATCGGGTTCGACATCGGCGGCTACAAGCTCAGCCGCCAGTGGGGCGAAACCGAGTACGGCATCGGCATTTTGCCCTTGGGGGGCTATGTGAAAATGTTGGGACAGGACGACAATCCGGCCAATATCGCCGAACAAGTCCGCGAGTCGCAAGTCACCCCGGGGAGCAAAGCCCAGACCAAGGAAATCGTCGGGCCCGACGGCAGCAAATACCTGGTCGATAGTCGCAGCTACTTGGCCAAGACCGTCCCGCAACGCATGGCGATCATCTCCGCGGGGGTAATCATGAACGTGATTTTCGCATTCATCTTTGCCCTGATCGCCTTCGGCATTGGGGGCCCCTACATTCCTTGTATCGTTTCTCAGACGGCTCCCGGTTCGGCTGCCTATCAAGCTGGCATCCACACCGGGGACGAAATCACCCGCATCGGCGACATCGACAAACCATCGTTCACCGATCTCAAAAGTGGCGTCACCCTTGGTGATCTAGAAAATGGCATCCCGTTCACGATCCGGCGAGCGGCGACGGGGCAAGAAGAAACCGTCGTACTCAAGCCCCGTCAAGAGTCGGGCTTACCGAAGGTGGGGATTTTCTCACCTTCGTCGCTGCGGTTGAATCTCGAAAATCCTGTTGGCGAGGGGACTCCTGCCGCCCAAGCTGCGGAGAAATTTCAGGGGGGTGACGACATCATTGCCATCCATGGTCGGTCGATATCCGAGTATCACCAACTGATCGCAATGCAAGTGGAATTCGCTGCCGAATCTCTCGAAGTCACCGTCCAACGTGGCGGCAAGACACCTAAGAACAATCCCTTCGGACTGCGCAAGGGGGGGTCCGAAGTAACCATTACCGTTCCTCCCCAACCGACCAAAGGGCTCGGACTAGTGATGGAACCCGGCAAGATCGTGGCGGTCGAACAGGGGACCGAAGCCGCGGAGAAAAATATCGCGCCGGGAGATTTCATCGACAATGTCAGCCCCGCTCCGGGTGCTCCCGCGACCGACACGGCCGAGGGAGATCGGCTCTTCGAAGATCCGATGCAGCTTCCGGAGCAACTCCGCAAACTCGCTAACGAGAATCGAGTGATCGAACTGACGGTACGCCACTCAGCCGCTTCGGGAGAAGGAAAACAAGCCACCGAGCCGATTGAATTGCGTCTTAGAAAAGTGTCGTGGGTGGATCCTACACTCTTGGAAAATGACCCTTTGAGTGTTCCTGCTTTGGGGATCGCGTATCGAGTCCTTAATCGCGTGGACCATGTGATTCCCGATAGCCCCGCCGCCAGGGCGGGGATGCAAGACGGGGATTTGGTCACCCAAGCCGAGATCCTCCTGCCCGAGAGCAAACAAGAGGAACCGAACATTATCAAATTCAACGAACAGGGGGGCCACAACTGGCCCTTGTTCACGCATATCCTCCAGAATCTGCCCGACGCCGCAAAAGTAACCCTCACGTACCAACGCGGCACCGAAACGCTCACCGCCGACTTGGTCCCCCAGATTGTCCCCGATAGCTTTGAATCGGAGCGCGGATTTGTGTTCGATCCGATCCAGAAAATTCGCAAAGCGAGTAACTTTAGCGAACAAGTCCAATTGGGATATCGAGAAACCGTCAACTCGCTGGGAATGGTGTTTCGCTTCTTGCGAAAGTTGGGAACCCAAGTTCCTCTGACCTCGCTCGGCGGTCCGATCACCATCGCCCAGGCCGCGGGTTACTCGGCCTTCGAGGGCCTCGGAAAACTGCTCACCTTTCTCACGATGCTCAGTGCGAACTTGGCCGTGATTAACTTTCTCCCGATCCCGCTCCTCGATGGGGGGCACATGGTGTTCCTGGCCTGGGAAGGGATTCGTGGCAAACCGGCCGGCGAAAGATTCGTAGTTGCCCTCCACACCGTCGGTTTCGTGTTCATCATTTCGTTGATGCTGTTCGTGCTGTCGCTGGACCTGGGACTAATCAACCGGAACCTTTAAGCGATTTCCCCCCCGCTTGCGGTTTAGCGCTCCGCCCTCCGGGGACTAACGTCCTCCGGCTCGCCTAAGTTTCGGTATTCCCACTTGCCAGGTGAGAGTACAATGAAATGCACGAGGCAATACCTATGTCACTTACAATTTCAATCGCACAGGCATCCACCCAACTAGAGGGCCTGATCCGCGCGCTCGGCCCGAACGACGAAATCGTTCTGACCGACAACGACAAACCCGTGGCCCGCATCGTGCCGGATCGAGTAATCACTACTCAACGTCAACCTGGCAAGTGCAAGGGGATGCTAGAAATTCTTGACGAGAGCGATGACGACATCCTTGAAATGTTCAAAGACTACATGCCGTGAACAGGGCCGATCAGTTTTTCAAGATGAGGGTGCCATGGCCACGGCGGTACTCCGC
>CALMBE010000074.1 GCA_937860165.1 uncultured Planctomycetaceae bacterium | reverse complement strand
CATGGCGCTCGCTCGTGTCGAGCGCGCCATGCGCGCTGTCGAGACCCTTCAGATCGAACTCGAACGAGACTTCAGGCAAGGGCTCGCCCGGCGGCGGCAGCATGGAGATGAAGGCCTTTGCTGATTCCGACCATTTGCGGTCGCGCCAGTAGGCTTCGGCGAGAAGCGATTTGGCTTCGTCAATCTGGGAGTCTCCAAGATGCTTGCGAATGCGGGCCATCAAGATATTGCGCCGGGCCATGATATCGATCAGGTTTTCCCTCAAGGTGTTGATCTCTGCTTGTGCCAGAATTCGCGCCCGGTCATCGACGAGCGGAATTTTCACTTCTCGGCTGGCACCGGGCAACACCGGCACCTTAGCAAGTAGTTGCGTGTCGCTCCGCACGAACAGAGTCAAGACCGGTGCCCCCTGCGGCCGCTGGACCAGGATCGATCCTAGTTCATCGGTGTAACCAAGCAGCTTAGATTCGGAGTCTCCTTGGCCCCGCTGCCAGATTTCAAATCCAACCAACGCTTCTGATTCGTCTTGCGTGGCATGGAATCGCACCTGAGTGGCGGGAAGCGGATTCTTGATTGCCAGGGCCATGACTTCGATGCGTCCCTGGCGGCCCGCTCCAAACGGGGCTCGCATCCCTGAGTCAATCTTGCCCAACCAATGTTCCTGCGAAGGTTTTTCGACCGTAACATAAGTCCACGGCAATTCATGGAACTGCGTTGACTTACTACTTCCTGGGGTGTTGCGGACCAGGAAGGGTTGAAACACATCTTCGACGCGCACCAGGGCATCGGCACTGACCGAATTGAAGAGCTTTGAACCCTTTAATTTTAACAGCACATGCGATTTGTCTTCGGGAAGAACTTCGATCTTTGCCAATGGGGCAAAGGCACGACAAATGATCTCGAGACATTGTTGCGAAAGCAGTAATTCTTGGTGAACCGCGCATTCCAGCGGCGGGGTCCAGCGCTGGGTGAATTCGTCGAACTCACGGCATACCAGGCGAGTTCCACTCAATTCCTGAATCACCCCGAGCCGCATCCTTTTATCTGGCGACAGGGTGGAAGCTTCCGGCACCAGGTCTTCTGGAAACTCGTCACCCGCTAAGATGCGCTGCCGGTCGGCCCCGGTGGGGATCACGAGCGTCACATTCCAGATTGGATATAGCGTTGAATGAATTCGCCGATCCAGTTCGCGTCCTAAGTTGGTAACAGAAATCGCATTGGGGTTGAGTTTGGCATCGACAACCAGTTCCAGTTGAACGCGATAGGGGGAGAATTCCCACGACGTTGTTTCGGCGGCACCGAGACCGCTATTTCCCAGCAAAGCGACCACTGCCAGGGGGATGAGGCACCAGTTTCTCAATTGCAAAGAACCGCAGGAAAACATGCTTAGTTTCCCTCGCTGCGGTAGTTTTTTCCCCACTGGGAAATATTTTGATACAGGCTCAGGGGACTCTTACCAATTCCCGATAGCCTTTGTTGATAGGCAAAGAACTTTTGGGTTTGCCACAGAGGGATCACCGGCAAGTCATCGAAAGCGATTTGATGAATCCGCTGCAACTGCGTTTGGACCGCATTCCAACTCACTGCCTGATCGAGGTCACGGAGGGCCAATTCCATGACTGAACTACACCTTCCGGCCAAACCTCCGGGGCCTAGCAGTTGCCGAGCTTCGACTACCGGTTCCTTCAGGCAAATCTCGATGTATCTCAAGTCCCATTTTATCGGGGAAGAAATCTCTCGAGCGGAAAGCTCGCGGGGCTCGATCGGCACTCCAATCGCTTCGAGTTGCCGCTTGATGAGTTGGCACATCGATTCGGCAACGGCATCCCCGGGATGCACCAGAATCAACGGCTTCGGCTTCGGCGGAAGTTCTGTTGTGGATTCGCTGGGCGGCTTTTTTTTGTTGTCGGACGGGGGAACCTGTTTGCTAATCGTGGCCCGGGCTGTGATGTTCAAAACTGCGGCCAGCCGGGGTTCATAAGGCAGGGGCTGCAAATCTTGTTTGTAGGCGTACCCAATCGTATCGCCAAACGACACCCCCACGGGAAAGGGCCCACTGATCACCCGCATCCCTGGAAGCTCGTTTTCCCCAGCCAAGAATTCTCTCACTAACCGCTCACGGTCGATGCCGTAGCACAGGGCCCGACGAAATTCCCGCTGCCTTAATAGTGGGTTGTCATAGTTCGCCAAAAGAAGATGGACGACCGGCGCGCGATAGGTGCCCACCGTAACCCCGGGAATTTTCTCGACCTGTTCAATCTGCCAAGGGGGGAGCTCCTCCAACACATCCAGATCCCCGCGACGAAGTGCAGCAATCGCGGCTTCCTCATTTTCGTAGGTTTGCTCGATGACGACTTTGGGTCCCCGCGGGGACGTTTCCGTCAGATTGAATAATACACTGAGAGGTTGATCCGAGTTTTGAACCGTCGTGTAAGAACCTGGAACTGGGGTTGATCCACATATCCGCGCTAAGGGGATTTGGAGAAAAGCAATTGGCCGCACATGGGGATGTCGCAAACGAATTACCACCGACCGACCGCCGACGATCTCGACTTCTCGGAAAACGGCGGAAAAATCGGCTTGGTAATTGGGTAGTTTTCGATCCGCCAGACGCACCACCTCCAAGGCGAATCGCTCCGGCGTGATCCCTGCCGCCAATGCGGTATCATGCAGTGTCAGCTCTAGCTCCAGGCCTGCCTCGTTGGTCCGGATTGTGCCCCAGGGGCCCGCGTATTCTCCTCCTTCCGTTCCAAGATCCACGATTTCGACTAACTTCGGAGACACCAAGCGAGAAACCCGATCCACGGACCAATCGTTTGTGATCGCCCGATCAACCGAAAGGGCCAATTGGGATACCCCCACAACGATTTCCGGCGAACGGCGGTCCACCTCCTGGAGCAACTCCAGGGCCCCCGCAGTTTCCGGCAGGATGGAGATCGCCTGTCGCACAGCACGCCGGGCAGTCGCAAAATCGCCGCGGTCCATTGCCTCGTGGGCCACGGCCAATTGCTTCTCCGCTCCGGTGGTAAAGCGTTTTTGCCAAAGGGCCAAGTTATTCAAACTAAGCTGAGGAAACCCCTGGCGGAGCGACTCGAGGATTTTTCGCGCTGCGGCAAACTCTTGATTCTGTAATTTGTCCGAGATCAGGCGATCTGAAACGCCTTCGATGGCCTGCCCCAACCCGCGCCGCTGGGGATTTACCGAGTACAAGGACGCCAGGATCGCCAGGGCTTCGTCGTAGCGGCCGGCCGAAAATGCTGTGAGTGCGTCGCGTTGCAAATACTGTTCGATGACCGGTCCGAGACCCGACAGTTGAGGGTAGTTGCGGTGCAGATAATCCAGATTTGCGAAGGCCTCGACCAGTTTGCCTGCCGCAATATGCTGCTGTGCTTCTTGCAGAACAAGCGATTCATAAAGCTCGATCCGTTCGATCGCCGACCAATTCACTTGGTACAGCGTCGTAGGATCGCTCAGGCGGCGTATTTCGAGAGATCCCTCTTCGGGAAAAAGATCGGGGACCTGGCGACCGGGAAAATCCAGCAATTGAACATCGACCTGGGCACCTTCGTTCGCAGGGTCAAGCGTGATCCGATCGAAGGGAAACCGATCTATCAATCGTTCGTGCTTGGCAGTGCCTTCGTCGGCCAGGCCCGCTGAGATTGAAGCAGTCGACGCCAGCAGCAGGCCTGCGAGTGTGCCAACCAGAAGTCTTTTGATACCGGGAAATGCCATAACGTGTGATCCCTCGCGGGGAGTCTTCCAGCCTAGGGGCGGTTCACCACGAGCAGACTGCCATCGGCGACAGTCAGAATCAACCGACCGGCAAACAGCACGGGCCCCTGCACGAGCCCTTGTTCCACAGGCGTTTGCCCCAGTTCCTTCCCATCGGCAAGAGCCACTCGAGAAATACCGTGCCGTTGCCAAGCGACAATGGCGGCCTTACCATCCTCGAGCGGATTGCCACAGGGAACTTTCTCTCCCAAAGGTTGCCGCCAAAGAATTTCGCCACCAGAGTTCAGACCCACTAGTTCCCCGGCATCGGTAGTCAAGAGAAAGAACTCTCCGAGGGCAAACGGACCCCAAGTGACGCGTCCACCGAGCGGAATCGGTTCCCGCGGTGCCAAATCAGTCACGCCGAACCTCGCCATCGTTCCCGTATCGGTGCCCGCGAGAATCGTTTCCGCCCCGGCAGCCAAAGCGGTTTCTAAATGGATTTCGCCCAGCGGTTTTTCGGCGAACGATTCCAGGTGGGGTAGCGGTGTGCTCTTTAGTTTCACTAATCGGATGCTCTGCTTCCCATCGCTGACCACCAGGGGAGAATTATCCGCCGCTGGGACTACCGCTGGGGTCAACCAGAGGTAGTTTTGATCTGCTTCGAGTGGAGGTTGGTAAGGTGAACCGACTTGTTCTCCTGTTTTGCGATCGAACAAGAATATCTGACCGACACTCGTGGCGGCGACAAAGCCCTCTCCCCAGGCGATCAAATTAGCTGCCAAAGGCCCAGGGAGCGCAATCCGCTGCGGTCTCGAGTCAGAATCCCCAGGTCGATAGAAAAGAATCGATTCAGAACCAATTTCGGCAACCGCGAGTCCTCCCCCTCCCAGGTCCACACTCGCGGAGAAAGTCGGGAGCGTGCTCCGATTTCCGATTGGAATCGAGGCACCATCCTGAATTCGCCGCACCAAAGTTTCTCGATCAAACTGATAACCAGCGCCCGTCGAAGTGATGGCCGTGATCCGATTCTGCTCGGGATCGACCGCCGGTTGCCCCGCCAAGGGAACAGCGACCTGGGTTTGCCAGACTGTTTTACCCGTGGCGATATCGGTCGCGGCAATAACCGCGCCCGCTTGCCGTTGGGGTCTGCGGACGTGCAAGATCAGGTTTCCCAGGCGTTGGAGCGGATGATCGAACACGTCGCCTGCAAAATCGTCTTCTAAGTTCTTGAGTTGTATTCGATTGCCCGCCGCAATGATCGCTAATTCGTTAATTCGATTCGCCGCCAACCAGGCGTTGCCATCTGTTAGTAAGCCAAAATGTGCCACCGAGGAGGTTTGGTGCGCATCGCGGGCCGCAATCTTGCTGAGCGCGGAATCCCCGGCTTCGCTGACTACTTCGAATGCGGAAATTTGCCCTCGACTGGACACGGCAACCAAGCGGCGTGCTTCGGTCAGGAGGGGAGTATCGATCGTGCCCGTCAACCGCACCGATGTGTCCCGTCCCGAGACAACGCCTTGCGCGTCGAGATTCAACACAGACAATTCGCTGCTGGTGAGTCCCGTGTTCGCGGCTACGATTAGTTTTTCGAGCACTTTTACCGGAGGCACTACGATACTGCCGGCCGAGTGGCCCAGGTAGTAAACACCCAAACAGGATGATTTCTCCGTCGACACGGCATACAAACTGGAATGTTCCGCGGCGAGATACAACCGCTTGCCGGCTCGATCTACAGCAGGAGCCGCCGCCAAGGGTTGGCCGAATTGGAAGTAACCGTTCTGTTCGCCGGAATCGAGATCGATGACAAACAGTTTCCCGCTCCGTTCGGCCACGAACGCCCGGCTCTCAGCGATCACGGGCTGCAACATTTGCGGACCAATCGGCAGCCGCCACAAGGCCTTTCCAGTAGCACCTGCCAGTCGCACGACTTCGCCATGCACGAGGTCGTTGACCAAAAAATCTCCCCCTCCCAAAGAGAGCGGGTAAGACTGGGGGTCGCTTCCCAAATACTCTCGCCACACGAGGGCACCACTACCCGCCGAGAGACCGAATATCGATCCTCCCACTCGGAACGCCACGGTCCCTTCGACCGGCAGGGAATCCTTTGTCAGGCGTTCGGCGAGCGTCAGTTCAGCGACCACCGCAGAGTCCCGCGGCCCCGGCAGGGCCGGTTTTACTTCGGCTACGTATTGAACAATCTTCGCTTCGGCCTGTGATATTTCCTGTACTTTGTTAGACAGGGTCTCGTCGTGGATCAGGGCCGGGTGCTTTTCCAGCAAATCGCTCCGCACCTGATAAGCCTGGGAAATGTCACTCTTAGCGAGCAAGGAATCGATTTCTGTCAGGGCCTTGCTCAAGTCGAGTTTCTGGAGTTGGACACGCGCGACCTTCGAGAGGGTCTCGTCGATTTCATCGAGCAACACTTCATCGCGAAATTCCTTGGGGAGGTATTTGGTATTCCTACAGAGCGCAAGAGCCGTGCGAGCTTGCTCCACCCGCGTTTCAGCGAGCTGCGACGTTTCGGCAGCTTCCGCCTGATTGGCTAGTCCTTGAGCAATCTTGGGAAAGAGCGAAGCCAGGTCCCTTTGCGCCGACCGAAATTCCGGTTCATTCTCAATTGTTTCCACAACACTTCGCGCAGTTTCCAGGGCATTCTCAAAATCATCGCTGTTTGTGGTGTCTTTCCACAGTCGTGCGAGCTCAAGCTTCACCTTGGCAGCGCTGTATTGCGGATGTCTCGGGTAGTTCTGCACAAAGTGCTCGTATTGATGGATAGCCTGGGTGTACGAACCACCATTGAAAAAATCACCGGCATCTTTCAATACGACGTCCGCGTTCTCGCGATTCAGGAGCCAATAAATCAAGGCACCCGTACAGATAAGGACCAACAGGCCCCCACCGCCATAGAGAATCAATGAAGATTCCCACTCATTTTTTTTCTTCTTGAGCTTCCTCTTGCTGGCGATTGGCTTCTGAGGAATCGCATGGGCCCCTGACACCTCGGCCAACAACGCTTCCGTTTCGGCTTCCATTTTCGCTTTAGAACTTAGAG
>CALMBE010000073.1 GCA_937860165.1 uncultured Planctomycetaceae bacterium | reverse complement strand
TTTTCTCGACGATTCACATGCCCACGCCGGAGTACCAGCGTGAGCATGGCACCCCCAAAAGGTGAAACCGGAATTATCATGAGCGACATTCCTATCGAAATGCGTGCAGATCGGGCAGAGGGCGTCTTGCACATAGCTTGGGAAGATCGGGCGAGCCGACTATCGCTGGCTGATCTCCGACGGCGGTGCGAATGTGCCCAGTGCGTCAATGAATGGACTGGCGAGCGAATCCTCGACCCGGATTCAGTCGCCGACGACATCGTAATCGACAAGATGGAACTCGTCGGGAACTACGCTGTCCGCATCCACTGGTCCGACGGGCACAACTCGGGATTGTTCACTTGGTCGAAGCTGCGAGAAATTTGCGCAAGCTGAACTAAGACTCGAGAAACGAGTGGCAGTGGTCTACAAAGTCGTGTCGCTGCTGGGGACTGCGGCGGGCGAGAGTGGGACAGTGATCGGGTGAAGCACACCGCGTGATTCGACGTCGAACTGAATGGACTTGGCCGCTTCTGCCAGCAGGGCTTGCACACGGTCCAGCAATTCTTGGCGATCTGCGAAGGACTCACCTTCGAGCGCCGTAATTCGATCACCAAGCTCGAACCCGGCCCGAGCAGCAGGCGAATGCGGGACAACGCGGGTGATGAACACTGTTTGCGGTTCGGCGGTATCTTCCCGCCAAGAGAGACCCAGCCGAACGGGGCTACCTTGGAGGGGAACTTCGACGACCAAGGGTTCGTCGTTCCCCGTGCGTTTCACGGTAAGTCTCAAGGAGTTGTCGCTTCCAATTGCAATCGATTCCAGGTCTTGTCCATTAGCAATTGGTTGCTCGTTAACCGCCACGATTTCGTCGCCTTGTCGGAGCGGGCTATCCGCTACGAGGACTTGTCCGACCTCGACGCGATGCGGATCCGCGGCACTGGACTTCCAAGTAAAGCTCAACCGCGATGCCAGCGTCGGCAAGGGTTGTTCGAGGCGGCGTTTGCTATCGCTGTTATCCAGCCAAGCTCCCGCCCGAAATTCTGGCAACACTTCGGTGTCGGCAAGTGTTTCCACCTGTTCAAGCAAATAACCGGTGACAAGCTGGATACCGGAGACGTTGATCTTCTCCACATCATCCGAAGGACGGTGGTAGTCGTCGTGTAAGCCAGTATGTACATAAATCGAGGGAATCCGAGCTTGATAAAACGTCCAATGGTCGCTGTTGTTCTTGTATTCCCAGTTAAAATCGAGCCAGGCGGATGTGAGTTGTGAGCTACTAAGCAGGCGGCGGAGACCAGCACCACTACGGGTGCCCCCCACTTCGATGCGGCCGTCGGTCAAGCGACCTACCATGTCGACATTCACACACAATTTCACGGCCGAGCGTGGGACCGTCGGCTGTTTGATCCAGTGGGCCGAACCAAGGAGGCCTTTTTCCTCGCCGTCCCAGAAGGCGATGAGAATCGAGCGGCGGGGTCGGTGCGCAGTGCGCGTCAGGGCGTCAACGAGCTCCAGGAGTGCCGAGACGCCGCTGGCGTTGTCGTCGGCACCGTTATGGATAAAGCCGAAAGGTCCATAACTGTTGTGGCGGTTGCCGTAACCGACATGGTCGTAGTGGGCACCGATGAGCAGATATTCGTTTTTGAGTTGCGGATCAGAACCTGGGAGAATCGCCAGAATGTTCTGAGAGCTTCCACGAAAGAGCTGGACGAAACTGCCGTTGGTCCCGGCCGGACTAAGTTCGGATTTCTGAAGGTAATCGACCAGGTACTTGGCAGCGGCGTGCCCTCCGCGGGAGCCAGCCTCACGTCCTTCGAGGGTGTCGTCGGCGAGGAAGTGGACGTGTGAGCTTAATTCGTCGGTGGTGATCGAAGTTCGGGCAATCTCAAACCAAGCGTTTTCGGCAGCCTGGGCATTCCCGATGAGGGGGATGGCAGAAATCGCGATCAGGAATCTTGCCCCAAACTTACAGACCCGTCGAGATCGGTCCAGAATTGTATGGTGCATGGGTCATTCCGGGAGGGTGCGAAGTTCGGCGAGAGGCGGAAAACTCTGTGGTGCGAGTTTGACAGCGAATAGACGATTTATCGTCAGACCACTGTGGGGAGCTGCGACTGGGTTCGAGAAAGTTGGCTCGTAGCGGTGGCGAGTACCTTCCGCTGGGAAAGCAATCTACCCCGAAAAAAATCTACTTGCCAATACAGAATTGGCTAAAGATGCGATCTAGAATGTCGTCGGTATAGACGGCCCCGACGACGGCCCCGAGGTCGCAGAGCGTGGCTCGGATTTCGGCTGCTACAAGCTCCTCCCCACCATTCTCGGCAACGATGGCGAGTGCCGA
>CALMBE010000072.1 GCA_937860165.1 uncultured Planctomycetaceae bacterium | reverse complement strand
AAAGCTGAAACGCCGTTGGCGTAGTCTACGGAAGTTATTCTTGAGTCACCCCTAAGCTAGTAGGATCATGGTCTCTTTCGGAAATCCAATTTTCTGCGCACATTTTTTATTGGCTCTGGCGGTGCTTGCTACGGAAAATGCGCGCAATTTGCATGCCGAGCATTCTGCGGATCGAGTCAACTTTGCGACTCAGGTCAAACCGCTTTTAGCACGGCGCTGCTTTGCCTGTCATGGCCCGGAAACGGGCGAGGGGGGCCTGCACCTTGATCGTCCCGAGACAGCGTTTGCGGAACTCGACTCTGGTTTGCACGCCATCGTACCTGGTGACGTGGAACATAGTGAATTGTTAGCGCGTGTGTCATCAAAAGATGAGTTTATGCGGATGCCTCCGGAGGGCAAACCGCTGACCTCGGAAGAAATCAACATCCTGAAACATTGGATTGAAGAGGAAGCTGAGTGGAAAAAGCCTTGGGCGTTTGTTGCTCCACAATCGCAAATTCCTCCGACCGTCGAACAAACTGAATGGGTCGCCAACCCGATCGATGCGTTCTTGCTGTCCCGACTCGAACAAGCAGGTTTGCCTCCTGCTCCTCCCGCCGACAAGCGTACCTTGGCACGGAGAGCCTACTTTAATTTGACGGGACTGCCCCCTACCAACGAACAACTTAATGAGATCGTTAACGATTCCAATCCCGATTCCTGGGAAAAGCTCATCGATCGGTTGTTAGCCTCGGAACATTACGGCGAGCAGTGGGCACGACATTGGCTCGACCTTGTGCGTTATGCGGAAACAAACAGCTTCGAGCGAGACAGCCCCAAACCCAACGCCTGGAAATATCGGGATTATGTCATTCGTTCTTTCAACGAGGACAAGCCCTATGACCAGTTTGTTAAAGAGCAACTCGCGGGCGATGAATTGGATCGCGTCACTCATGATTCCATCACCGCGACCGGCTACTATCGCGTTGGCATTTGGGATGATGAACCTGCAGATCCTGTGCAAGCCCTGGCCGACGAAAAAGATGACATCGTCTCAACCACGGGCCAAGTCTTTCTGGGGTTAACCTTGGGATGTGCCCGGTGCCACGATCACAAAATGGATCCCATCCCCCAACGCGATTACTTTGGCATTGTTAGCTTTTTTGCTGACGTGACCTCCTACGGGCAGCAAGGTGATGAAACCTCAAACAGCCAATGGACGTTCGAATCGCCAGATAATCAGGACTTGCGACGCAAGTTCAATGAAAATATCGCGAAAATCAACCGCGAAAAGATTTCGATGGAAGAAGTCGGCGTTAAGCGCATGACCGCTGTCGACCAGCGCCGCAGCGAGACCCCCGAGCGGCAAGACTTGCTGAATGAAAAGCTGCAGAAGTATCTTAACAGTTCAGAGTGGGATCTCTATAAAGAAACCCTCGAACGGCTCGAAGAAGTCCGCCGATCACGAGATCAATTGCCTTCGGCAGAAGCCGTATTGGGTCTGGCTCGTTGCGAAGCTCATTCCGAACCGACGCGGTTGGCAGCGCGTGGAAATCCTCACATTCTCGAAGAAATCATCGAGCCGCATTTTCCACAACTATTTAACACAGCAACGCCGGCCATTCCCCCAGCTCCTCCCAACGCGCGTTCAGCCGGCCGCCGACGCGTACTCGCTGAGTGGATTGCTTCTCCCGAAAACATGTTGACCGCACGGGTGATCGTCAATCGCGTGTGGCAGCACCATTTTGGCCGCGGCATTGTGCGCTCGACCAACAACTTTGGTGAGCTCGGCGATCCCCCCACTCATCCCGAACTGCTCGACTGGCTGGCGCTGTGGCTCGTCGAACATAATTGGCAACTCAAGCCACTTCACAAGTTGATCATGACATCCAATGCCTACAAAATGTCAAGCCAAGGCAATCCCAAGGCTTTGGCGGTTGATCCGATGAATGATCTCTTTTGGAGGTTTGATCTGAGACGATTAAGCGCGGAAGAACTTCGCGATGCCGCGTTGGTGATCGCGGGAACATTTAATCCCGCGCCTTATGGCCCCAGTTTTTATCCGGAAATGCCGGCTGAGGTATTGGCAACACAATCACGTCCGGGCGAAGGTTGGGGAGAATCGCCCCTTGAAGAACGATCACGTCGCAGCATTTACATTCATGTCAAACGCACGCTACTCTTGCCGCTGCTAACGGCCTTCGATTTTCCGGATGTCGACGCTTCCTGTGAAGCACGGTTTGTCACGACGCAACCTCAGCAATCACTAAGCATGTTGAACGGCACATTTTTTAACGAGCAAGCCAAGCACTTGGCCAACCTCGTGATGAAGACAGTTGGCGAGGACCAAGAAAAACAAATCGGCCAAGCGATTCAGCTCGGTTTAGGCCGAGAGGCCACCAAGGAAGAAATCTCCGCAGGCCTCGACTTGGTCGGCCGATTGCAACACAACCACGGTCAGACTCCAGAAGTGGCTTTGCGCTACTGGTGCCTGGCGGTACTGAATCTCAATGAATTCGTTTACCTCGATTAACAATATTTAGAATGCGCTTTAGCAACGACTCAAAAATAACTTCCCCATTTCAAGGCTGGCTGCCTTTGGTCTGTACACCGAAGGTGTAAAATCTTTCAGC
>CALMBE010000071.1 GCA_937860165.1 uncultured Planctomycetaceae bacterium | reverse complement strand
CCGCACGTCAGGCCGAGCCCCGCACGTCAGTAAGGGGAGCGTTCAGCTCGTGACACCTTCGTTTCAAAAATCGATCGACTGTTTGTCGAGTTCAGGTGGACTCACGGGAACTAGTTCGCTCTTGGATTCGGTCTTCACCACGTTCTGACGTTCCCGCCACGGTTGTTTTTTCTGGTAGCTATCGAGCTCCTTAGCGAGTTGTTGGTCATTTTCGGGGTCTTCCATCTCGACCGCTTTTTGCGACCACTTAATGGCGGTGTCGAAATTGCCCGACTCGGCGAACGCGGCGGCCAAGGTGCTCAGGATGTGGGGGAGCTTGTACTCAGTCAATTCGCAAGCCTTGGTGGCGAGTTCGACGGCTCGAGTGCCGTTGCGAATTTCGGCCTCGGGGGAGGTAGCCAGGACCCAGGCCAGGTTGTTCAGTAGCGTGGTGTCTTCGGGTTGCAGCTTGAGGGCTTGCTCAAAGTCATTGATTGCTTCGGTATGTTTGCCCAAATTGAGGTAAGCGTCCCCGCGGCTCCGAAGGGCCTGAAAATCGTCTGGATTCAGCAGCAAAATGTCCTCGTAGGCCGAGATCGCTTGTTCGGGCTGTTTGTCGAGCAAGTAGTACAGCGCGAGTTGCATCTTGAGCTCGGTTTGGTTCGGCAACTTTTGCGCGGCTTTCTTGATCTCAGCAATCGCATCGCCGAGTCGATTCGATTGAGCCAACGCCTCGGCACGCAGCCGATGGGCCGCGATGAGGGGCTCTTTTTCCAAAACGGCATCGGTATCCGCCAGCGCTTCCTCGAATTGCTTGTTTAGCAAATAGGACTCGGCCCGATGGACCAAGGGCAACAGACTGCCGGGTTGGAGTTCGAGCACTTTGGTGAATTCGGTGATGGCCTGGGGGTAATTATCTTGTTGGCGGTAGATTTCTCCCCGATTTTGAAAGGGGGCCGGGGCCTGGGGTGCTAACTTTGCGGCTTCATCGAAACTCGCCAAGGCGTCGTCGAATTTTTCAAGCTGCCGAAAGACCTCGCCGCGAAGAATGAGGGCATTCGCATCCTCGGGGGTCCGCTTGAGCATGTCGTTGACGGCGACCAGGGCTTCATCGAGCTTCTTGCGATTGCGCAGGAAGACGGCACGCATCAAACCATAGCTGGAGTTTTCTGGGTCCAATTTGATCGCCTCTTCAAAATCGGCTAGTGCCCGCTCGTCGTCGGTTTGAGTCTGCCCGCGCAAGGCAAAAGCCTCGGCACGTTGCTCGGGGGTGACATCCTGCGCAGCGAGAAATTTTGTTAACAGTCGGCGGGCTTCGTGCGGATCGTTCCCCGGGAGTGCCATCAGCCGGCCGAGCATAAAATTCGCCAGCGGCGGGGGATTGTCGTAAGCCAATACCCGCCGCAAATCCGAGACAATCAAGCGCAGAATCTGCCGGATGCGATCATCGGCGATGGAATTGGAATTGACCACGCGCATCAGTGTCGACGCCCGTTCCATCAGAGCGTCGGACAGCATCTGCTCGGAGAGTTCGGCATCTTCGACTTCCAACCCCTTGTCGAGCGCCGATTGGAGTTTCTCGATCACATTGTTGAGATCGGGGAGCCCTTCGGCGGTCACGCGGAGGCGGAGGGCATCGTCCAGATCGGACTTGCCAGCACTTTCGGCACGCATCTCCCAAGAAGGGCAAAGTATTGCCGCGCAGAACCCTATCACGGCCAGCCAGAGAAATTGTCGACTCTTCATCTCACTATCCTTCGGATCGAATTAATTCCTTGAACTACATGCGTGCCCGAGAAAAGCACCGCTGATCCATTATTACCGGTTTCTAGATTTCTGGCCACGGCGGAGTACGAGTCCGGAAGGAAAAACGTCGGTATCACTTCTCCCCGTAGTTTACCGAGAAATCTGGGCCGGAGTTCATGCCTGTCGCCAAGCTAATTCGTCGACTAGAATCACTTGTTTTCGCGTCCCCCCTCCAGCCAATCAGACACGACTTCGAGAACCGCAATCATGGAAGCCGGAATTGTCGGACTGCCGAATGTAGGCAAGTCGACCCTATTTAACGCTTTAACCGCCGCAGGCATCGCTAGCGAAAACTACCCTTTCTGCACGATCGAGCCCAATGTGGGGGCCGTAGCGGTTCCAGACCCCCGCTTGGCGAGAATTCAAAAACACATCCCGACCCAGAAAACGATCCCCGCCGTCCTGAAGCTGGTCGATATCGCCGGCATCGTCCGCGGGGCCTCCGAAGGGGAAGGGCTCGGCAATCAGTTTTTGTCGCATATCCGGGCAGTGGATGCGATTCTGCATGTGGTTCGGTGTTTCGAGGAGGGGGACGTAATCCATGTCGAGGGTTCCGTGGACCCCTTGCGCGATGTCGAAACCATCGACACCGAACTGATGCTCGCTGACTTGCAGTCGGTCGAATCGATGACTGATCGTGCCAACCGCACCGCCAAATCGGGAGACAAAGAAGCCAAACTCCGGCTCGAAGTACTCGCTCAGTGCCATGAATTGCTAGCCGAGGGGAAGCCCGTCCGTGGTCTGAAATACGAGGAAGCGAATCTTGCGAAAACGCTCAAGGAGCTCCAACTGCTCACCGCGAAACAGGTCTTGTACGTGGCCAATGTG
>CALMBE010000070.1 GCA_937860165.1 uncultured Planctomycetaceae bacterium | reverse complement strand
GGGTCAGATCGACCTGCGAAATCGCCAACTGAACGGCAGCCCGTCGCAACTCGAAATTCAATTCGTTCAAACGAATTTGGCGTAACGTGTTTCGCAATCCCTGATAAATACCATCGCGAAACTGATAATAGCTTCGCCGAGCCTGTTGGTACTCGATTAAAGCCTGGCGGTATACATTTCGCTCTGCGAGTCGCGTCAGGGGGGCGTCGAATTCCATGCCCATGCGCAACCGACCCCGCGAACTGCGGAGATCGAACGGATTGTCTCCGACATTCCCCACATCGCCGCTAAAGATCAGATTGAGATCGCTCCGCAAATCATTTGCGTTGAAATGTATGAGTCGCCAAGAATCGACCAAATTCGCCCGGGCGTTCTTCCAGTCCGTGCGATACTCGCTCGCTATCGCCAGTGCTTGCTCCATCGTTAATTCGAGCGGTTCAAACGTGACCGTCTCGAGCCGAGCACCGGCCTGCGCCAGCGACAATTCCAGCAATTGTCCCGAGAGATCGGATACGGACTTCACCAGCTCCCCGAGAAATTTGCTTTCGTCCTGTCGCTCTGCCTGGATAAGTTGCTCCAGTTCGGTCAGAGACTTGTTAAGTCGCGTTTCGAGTGTCTGCAAATTTTTCTTTTGACTGGCTACCCGCTTATCGAGCCGCTCAACCGCGAACAATTTGGGATCGACATTGGTTTCGACCAACTCCGGCCGCGTGGCAAGTTTGCGCAGCCCTTTTCGCCGCTGGGGGAGCGATTCTTCCAACAGCTTGAAATCCTTCTGCACGGCGGCGATTTGCTCTTTAACCGCCGAATTCAAGCCCCCTGCCGATTCAACAAAAGTTGCCAATCGCTGGGCATCTTCCGCCGAGAGTTGGACTTCTGCCGCAGCCGGCAAGTTGGGGACAACCAATTCCCCCCGCGCTTCTTCAATCTGCTGATCGATCCTCCCGCGCAGCTCCCGCAGTTCACTGAGAGTCGTGCTAACCTGTTGCTGCAATTTCTCCAAAGAGGGATCGAGCAGATTCAGCCGGTCAAGGAGTGGGTCCTGAACCTTGACCGACAACTCGGGAGGCAATCCTAAGTTTGTCAGAAAGGCTTCCAGAAACGCCTGGTACTGAGATTCCCCTGTCAGCAATTGACTCTGAGCATTAAACAAGGCTTGGCGGGCAAGATCGACTTGAAATCGATCAATCCGCCCCGCCTCGTTCGAGGCTTCGAGCTGCAGGACACTATCCCGCAACGCGGCTACATTGGCGTATTGATTGCGGAGGACCTGCCGGCTTTGGAGCAATCCCAAATAACCCCCTGAACCTTGGGCCCCGGCCCCTCCCGTAAATCCACCCCCCCCTCCGCTAAAACCACCGAAAAATCCACCGCCGACTCGTCCAAAACCACCCCCGCCGACTCCGGTAAACCCAGTCAGACCGCTTCCCCCGAACACCCCACCGCGCCGCGAAGGGCCTTGTCCAGGATCACGCCCGGTAACGACGCTCAAATAAAAACCCTGGCGAAATCGTTCCATCTCACGCACGTTGGCCAACAAATTCCGCTCCGTAATCGTGAGTCGTTCCAAGACCCGAGCGCGTCCTCCAGCCCGCAACAGCGGTTGGATCAACGAGAAGTCTAAGATTGTGTTGCTGGAATAATCATCCGGCCCTGCGAATTGCCACACCAACGAATTGGCCATGCCGACGACCAGTTGCCCGCCGGTCGCTGTGAGTTTTTCAGCCCGCAATCGATTGCCGGGCCGCATCGGCAACACATCGAACTGACTCGAAGGATTGCCGGTCCCCGTGCGATCTTTTCCATCGGCAGTAAAAAACACGCTCGAACCACCGAAGAATTGAGAATCGAAGCGGAATCGTTCGAAACTCACGTCCAGTGCCGAGAGATACAACTCTTCCAATTCCGCTTGGTAACGGGGCGAATTGAGAATCGCCATTTCCACGGCACCGGGCAAATCGAGCAGCATCTGCCGGTCCGCATCGAAAGGCAACGTGTCGACCCACCCCGGGTTCTCGACGAATGGAGTCTTAGGAAGTCGTTTCCACTTAGGAGACCCTTTCTTACAGTCCACACAATCCATCATCAGATTGGCAGTCGGATCATCCGGCGGCATCGGTTCGCAATCGGGGTCATTCGGGTCGAACATGCGCGACCGCGGATCGATTTCGATCCGATACGAGGCGGGGTCGATTCCTGCCGTCGCCGCTTTGCTGTCGACTTTGGCCGCTGTCGTTCGGCCGCGTGGTGCGGTCGTTTGCGCAACGACGGTGCAAACCATCGCGGCGACGACCGCGAGGCAGAGCGAACTGAGAATGACTTGTCGCATCGCCACGGTTCCTTATGCAAGAAGAGGTAGCTCACGAATTATCCAACATCGTGCGTGGCTTCGCAATCACCGCGCATCCATCCATGTCGGTTGATGATTCGAGCGAAGCGTGATTTGTCGCGCTGCTAGTGGCCCGTGGCGAATCGTCCAGTCTATGATGACAACTCGATGGACGGCTTTCGGGGATCGCCGGATCGTATTGCTTTAGGCTCCTTGCTTCCCAAGTTGGAATTGCCGACGCTGAAATTCGCACGCGCGTTACTCCTATCCGCAGCTTGCGCCATTGCCGGCCATGTCGAGGTCGTTTCG
>CALMBE010000069.1 GCA_937860165.1 uncultured Planctomycetaceae bacterium | reverse complement strand
GCCAGCCGGTTTGCCTCAACTTCGACGAGCGTGGCCGGCTGTGGGTTGTGCAATACCTCCAGTATCCTTTTCCGGCGGGACTAAAAATCTTAGCGCACGATGAACACATGCGCGCCGTGTTTGACAAAGTTCCCGAACCGCCACCGCATCACACTCCCGGCGCGGACAAGGTCACTCTCTTTGAGGACCGGGACGGCGACGGAGTATTCGAGGCGCATAAGGATTTCATCACTGGGCTGAACATAGCAACAAGTGCGATTTCTGGGCGAGGCGGCGTGTACGTCATGAACCCGCCGTACCTGCTTTTCTATCCGGATCGCAATAGCGACGACGTTCCTGACGGCGATCCGGAAGTTTTGCTCGATGGCTTCGGACTCGAAGACACGCACGCCGCTGCAAACAGTCTTACGTGGGGACCGGATGGCTGGCTTTACGGCGCGCAAGGCAGTACATGCACTGCGACGATCCGTGATCAAAAGATTTTCGGCCAATTCAGTTGGCGTTTCCATCCGACAACGCGCGAATTCGAAGTGTTTGCTGAAGGCGCAGGCAACACTTTTTGCCTTGAATTCGACCGCCGAGGCCGACTTTACTCAGGCACGAACTATGCCAATCGTCGTGGCAGTCACTATGTTCAGGGCGGGTTTTACGAGCGCACGTTCTCGAAACACGGGCCGTTCACGAACCC
The DNA here is from genome assembly GCA_937860165.1 of uncultured Planctomycetaceae bacterium. Taxonomy (GTDB): domain Bacteria; phylum Planctomycetota; class Planctomycetia; order Pirellulales; family Lacipirellulaceae; genus Bythopirellula. Next base: position 2,228 of record CALMBE010000069.1, on the reverse strand, counting down.
TTACACATACGGTTATTTCCCTCACATGGATCACCAGGGCGACGAGGACCGTTTCTCACACTCGCTAATTGTTTATGAAGGAGGCGAATTGCCAGCGCGATTCAAAGGACAGCTGATCAGCCTGGTGCCGCTACATAATCGGGTGCAAGTCAGCAATCTTTTGTCCGATGGTTCCACCTTTAAAACCGCCGATACCGAACGCGCGGTCGAAACGAGCGACAACTGGTTTCGTCCCGTCGACATCAAGGCCGGGCCCGACGGTGCGGTCTACTTCACCGACTGGTACGATATCCGCCTCACGCACGCCGACCCGCGCGACAACTGGGACCGTTCGAATGGCCGCATTTATCGGCTCCAAGCCAAGGGGGCTGCTCCGGCCCAATCGTTCAACCTCGCACAACAGTCCGGCGACGAACTGATCCACAACTTAGCGAGCCCCAATAAATGGCTGCGCCAGCAATCGCTGCGAGTGCTCGGCGACCGTCGCGACAAGTCGCTTGCCCCAAAGCTGGCGAGACTTATCGAAGAGAACACCGGGCAACTCGCACTTGAAGCCTTGTGGGCACTCAACCTCAGCGGCGGATTTAGTGAAGACGTTGCGAGTCGTACGTTGAATCACGTCGATCCCTTTGTGCGGCTTTGGAGTGTGCGTCTGCTGGGCGATGCCAGGAGAGTTTCGCCAGTCATACAGAAGAAACTCGTCGCGTTGGCGCAGATGGAGAAACAGGTGCAGGTGCGAAGCCAGCTTGCGTGCAGTGCGCGGCGGTTGCCCTCATCCGACGCGCTGCCTATTATCTACGAGCTGTCGCAACACTATGAAGATACCAAAGACCCGCATTTACCGCTTCTCCTCTGGTGGGCACTTGAAGACAAGGCCATCAGCGATCGTGCGCTGGTACTTGCTATTTTCAATACCAGCACCGCCAGGCAGATTCCCATGATTGCTGAGCACCTACTTCCGCGCCTTGTGCAACGCTATGCTGCCGAAGGCCAGGACCCGGACCTGGAATCCGCTGCAGCATTGCTGAAGAAGGCTCATGGGCAAATTGAGCTTTACGAACTATTAGACGCATTTAGCGAAGGTTGTAAAGGTCGGAAACTCAATCGCATTCCTCCGAGCTTGATTGAAATCTTTGACAACGCAACCAACGTAGGCGATCCGCAAATGGTATTGCTTCGATTGAACTTAGGCGTTGGGCAGGAGGCTGACTTGGAAACGGCGTGGAACTTCGTACGCAAAGATGACGAGTCCATCCAGAAACTGCGCATCGAGTTCATCAATGTGCTCGGTAAGTCTGGCCAGCTTGACGACGTGCCGAAATTGCTTGATGTAGTGCGCACGAGTCGCTGGCCACCGATTCAGCGTGAGGTTCTCTCGACACTCAAGCGATTCGACGACACACACATTGGTCGCGAGCTACTCGAAGCGTATCCCCAACTTCCCAAAGAGCAAGGCGTACGGTCACTGGCCCTCGATGTCCTTTCGAGTCGCATCGCGTGGGCGCAGGAACTGGTGCGCGCTATCGCGGCGAAGTCAATTTCCCAGTCCGACGTAACACCTGAACTCATCGAGCGATTGAAACTCCACCGCGATGCGGAAATCGATTCGAGTATCAAAGAACTTTGGGGAACCACTCGCCCTTCAACCGAAGAAAAACAGCAGCGAATGGCCAGCTTGGCGAAAACTCTTGCCAGCGGCACCGGTAATGCTGAGCGCGGCAAAGCGATCTTCACGACCACTTGTGGCAAATGCCACATGATTTTCGGCGAAGGCGAGAAGTTGGCACCTGACCTCACCGGATACGAGCGCGACAATCTCGACTTTATGCTGGTGGCGACCATCGATCCTAGCGCCGGAATTCGCGATGAATATGCCAATTACCAAATAGTAACATCGGATGGACTGGTTCTTTCAGGTTTCATCCTCGAACAAACGCCGCTTTCGGTGACCATCGAAGACGGCCCGCAAAGCAAAGTCGTTGTGTCGCGCGACGACATTGAGTCGCTCAGTGCGTCGCCGATTTCTCGGATGCCTGAAGGTTTACTCGATGCGATGAGCGAAGTACAAGTTCGCGACCTGTTCGCATACCTTCAGAGCAAGCAGGCTACAGCGCATGTACAGCAAGAAATAGTTCCCAACGAACAAGATTCTGATTTCCCTTAGGAACGGCTCAATAATAACTTCGGTACTTTTCGCTTCGTGCAAGCCGGAAGTAATTTTACCACGG